>CAXTRU010000177.1:0-7701 GCA_964246665.1 uncultured Acidobacteriaceae bacterium | reverse complement strand
GAGTTAAGGGTGAGGCGTTGACAGGGGGAGTTGAGCGATTTCTGCAGATCCTGGTGAGTTCGGGGATGGGTTGGATGGTGCCGACCTCGTTGTTGGCGAGCATGACGGAAACGAGCGTGGTGTCGGGATGCTGTTCGAGGTGGGCAGCGAGATCGGCTGGGCTTACGAGGCCTTCGCGGTCTACGGGGAGCAAGTCGATCGTGAACCCGTGGTGACGGCGAAGGAAGTCGCAGGTTTCGAGGACCGCTTCGTGTTCGATGGGGGTGGTGAGAATACGGCGGCCGCGCGGGTTGGCGAGCGCGATGCCTTTGATGGCGAGGTTGTCGGCCTCGGTGCCGCCGGAGGTGAAGATGATCTCATTGGGGCGGCAGCCAAGGACGGCCGCGACGCGCTCGCGGGCTTGCTTGAGGGCGCGGGCGGCCTGGTCGCCCAGGGAGTGCCGGCTGGAAGGATTGCCGAAGCTGTTGGTCAGATACGGCCACATGGCCTCGAGCACTTCGCGGCGAACGGGCGTGGTGGCGGCTGCGTCGAGGTAGATCATGGGCGTCTCTGCGTCATCAGGCGGCGTCAACAGGCGGCCAGGACGGCTGGCCTGCTTGTATGTTCGCAGGTTCTGCCGGCGTGTGCTTTCGTGCATGACTGATCCGGGCGAGTCATTGGCTTTCCCGTGAAGGACAAACGCTTTTCTACTTCCTTTTTTGTTGAGGACGCATGTAGAGTATGGGGCATCGTGGACAAGGTAGAAACACCGATGCGGCCGGAGGTTGGGGCGGGATGGCGGCATGGCGTTGCCGTAGCGTCATTACTGGTGGTTTTGGCGATGCAGCTGGTGCATGTGGCGCGGCTGTACTCGGCCAACTGGGACGAGGCGCACCATGTGTACGACGGCTACCGGATCTGGACGCAGCACGACTACCGGCTGAACGCCGAGGTGCCTCCGTTGGTAAAGCTGGCGGCGGCGTTGCCGCTGCTGCCGATGCACCTTGCGGTTCCGCCAAACCAGGGCAAGTCGCAGCCGCTGGAAGCGTTTGAGGACGGCCGGCTGTTTGTGTTCGGCAACGGAGGAGACCGGGTCTTGTTGCCCGCACGGCTGGCCTGCACGGCGTTCACCATGCTCTTGGCGCTGCTGGTCTATGTGGTTGCGGCCGAGATGTTCGGTTCGTGGACTGGTTTGGCGGCGCTGGCGCTGTTTGTGTTTGACACACTGGTTGTGGCGCACGGCACGCTGGTGTCCACCGACATCGGCAGCGCGTTGTTTCTTCTGGCGACGATGTATGCGTTCTACCGGTACAGCAAGGCGCCGGGTGTGGGACGGTTGTTGGTGGCCGGGTTGGCGCTGGGGTTGGCGATGTGCGCCAAGTTCACCGGCATCTTCGGGATCCCGATGCTGTTGCTGTTAGCTGGCTTGGAAGGCGTGTTGGCGCGCAGCGGCGCTCTGTTCTTCAAGCGGCTGGCCGCATGCGCTGCGATGGTGCTGTGTGGGTGGTTGGTGATTTGGGCTTTCTACGGCTTTCGCTACGCCCCGGCACCGGGCGGGCTTGAGCTTTCACCTAGGCTGGCTCCGTATCTTGCGTCGATGCCGAACAAGGCGAATGGCGCGGAGTTGGGATTGGTCGCCAAGGCGCACCTGCTGCCAGAGGCCTACATCTGGGGCCTGGCGAACACGAAGAAGACCGAGTGGGAGTACACCAGCTACTTCTTCGGGCGCATGTATCGGCATGGGCCGTGGCAGTATTTGCGGCGGCGTTTCTGATCAAATCGACGCTTCCGTTCCTCCTGTTGTTGGCATCGCTTCCATTCTTGTGGTTTCGCTCCGGCGACCGGCATGTGCGCGAACTGTGGTTTTTGCTAGTGCCCGTGCTGTTCTACTTCGGGCTGGTGACGACGTCACACATGGACATCGGGGCACGGCACCTGATGCCGGTGTACCCCTTCCTGTATGTATTGGCTGGCGTGGCGGTTGTGCAGGCCTTCGCACGGTCGCGAGCGTGGGCAACCGTGGCCCTCGTGCTGCTGGCGTGGCAGGTAGTGACCTCCCTTCGCGTGGCGCCTGACTACATGGCGTATGGCAACGAGGCCTGGGGTGGGCCGTCGGCGGTGCACCGCTACCTGAGCGATGCGAACGTGGACTGGGGGCAGCAGCTGAAGTCGGTGCGCCGGTATATGCAGGTGAACAACATCAATGACTGCTGGTTTGCGTACTTTCCTGATGGTGCTGTGCAGCCGGAGGACTACGGCGTGCACTGCCGGCGGTTGCCGACAGGCAGCTCGCTGTGGTGGTTCAAGCTGCCGATGGACGTTCCGCCTGTGATCGAAGGAACGGTGCTGATTAGCGACAGTGACCTGGAAGGCGTGGAATCCGGCGACGGCGCGTTGAACTGGTTTGAACCCTTCCGTGCGTTGAAGCCGGTGGCGACGATCCAGCACGGGGTGTATGTGTACCAGGGGCGCTTTGCGGTGCCGCTGATGTCGGCCCTGATCGACGTGCGCAAGACAGCGGACCTGGTGAAGGCGGGGCAGCCGGCGGCGGCGTTGCAGATGGCGCGAACGGCGGAGCAGTTGGCGCCGGACTCCGCCCTGATGCAGATGAACCTCGCGGACCGGCTGGCCGCGGCGGAGGAGTGGCCTGAAGCCGCTGCCTTTTATCGTCGAGCCGGGGAGTTAGCGCGGACAGTGCGACCGGAGCTGCAGGACGAGAGCCTGGTGCCACGCAGCGAGGCTGGGCTGCAAGCGGCCCAGGCGCATGGGGTGCGCTAGGACGGTGAAGGTTAGTGTTGTGGCAGGATATCGAGGCCGAGGTCAAGTGAGCGAACCGAGTGCGTGAGGGCGCCCGCGGAGATCAGGTCGACGCCGGTTTCGGCGATGGCTCGTACGGTGTCGAGCCGGACGTTGCCGCTGGCTTCGACGAGGGTGCGGGCGCTGATGCGCTTGATCTGCTGCACCGCCGCGCACAGTTGATCGGGGGTGAAGTTGTCGAGAAGGATGGTGTCGACGCCGGCGGCGAGGACGGGTTCGATCTGGTCGGCGGTGTCAACCTCCACTTCGAGATGCGCGGTGTGGGGCAGCCGAGCGCGGGCTTCACGAAGGGCGCCGGTGAGGTCTGCGTTGCCATAGGCCGCGAGCACGGCCAGATGATTGTCCTTGACGAGCATGGCGTCGGATAGCGAGTAGCGGTGATTGTGCCCGCCGCCGCAGCGGACGGCGTAGCGCTCAAAGAGTCGCAGCGTGGGTGTGGTCTTGCGCGTATCGACGATGCGGGCGTTTAGGCCTTTGATTTGCTCGACGAACTGGGCGGTGAGCGTGGCGATGCCGCTGAGGCGCTGGACGAAGTTCAGGGCAACGCGCTCCGCCTGGAGAACGCCCCGGGCGGGGCCTTCGGCGGTCGCGAGGATATCGCCCGGGAAAAACGGCTGCGCGTCCTGTTGCGTGGTGACTTGTATGGTGGGATCGGTGAGGCGCATTGCGGCGGCAAAAAGCTGGATGCCGGCGAGGATGCCGTGCTCGCGAGCCACCAGGGACGCCTTCACCTGAGCCTGCGCGGGGATCAAGGTTTGGCTGGTGAGGTCGCCCCAGGGTGCGTCTTCCTCAAGGGCGTGGCGAACAATCTGGTCAACGGCATGTTGCGGGAGCGGCAAAAGGGACGGCAAAGAAGGCCTCCATGGGCTTGAGGTGAAACTTATACGCGGCGTGACCTGGTTGTGCTACTGGAACGACGGCCACCAACGGCTGGGAACACGAGCCCAGAAGACGATTTCGCCCGGGTGCGGCGGGGCGAAGCGGGTGCTGCAGGTATTGCGAGGCGTGACGCCGTGGCTGAGCACGTCAGCGACGCGGATGGTGGTGCTGGAGTTCTCGTTGCAGTCCTCGACAGCGAGGTGGTTTGTTTCTCTTCCGGAGTGGGCGCCTTCCACCAGGATGAACTCAGTGACGCCGGGCGGGATTTCGACGTGGGCCACGCCATTTGCGTCGACAGAGACGACCGTGGTGGCTTTGGTGTCGCCCCAGTGAAAGGTCAGGTCGCGGTTGGGCAGCGCCTTGCCGGTTTTTGCGTTGAGCAGATGCAGGGTGAGCGTTTGCGCCGAGGCGGCAGCCGTCGCTGTCCCGACTAGCAGCGCAGCGAACAGGCAATGGTGAAGCACCCGGCACAGGGAAGTGCTTCGGTGAGGCACAAACATGGTCAGGACCGTTCTAACATGCGACGTGTTGCGGGATGGCGAGTACCCGGTGGTGGCGTTCCGCTTCCACTGGCTCGGGGAAGTCCGCGCGGAAGTGGGCGCCGCGCGATTCGCGACGGGCCAGGGCGGCGGTGACGATGGCCTCGGCGAGCTGGAGCAGGTTTGCGGTTTCGCGGTCGTGGATGGATTGGCCAGGGACGTACCAGCGACGCAGCTGGGCCTGGGCGGCGCGGAGGTCGTCTTCGTTGCGAACGATGCCGGCGGCGCTCCACATGAGGTCCTGGAGAGCGGCTCGACTAGGCAGGGGTACTGTCTTCGAGTAGCTTTCGACGTTGAGCACCAGGGCTAACGCCCCTGTCGCACTGGCGATAGTAGACCGCGGGCTAAAGCTCGCGGCTACAGCGTCCGACGGCCCTGGTGTGAGGGCGACAGGGCTCTCGTGCAGGTTCGCGGGTGTGAGGGCCAGATCTGGGTCGTGGACGAGGAGGTTGGCGGCGCGGTGGGCGAAGACGATGCTTTCCAGCAGGGAGTTGGAGGCCAGGCGATTGGCCCCGTGGACGCCTGTGCAGGCCACTTCGCCGACGGCAAACAGGCCAGCGAGGTTGGTGCGGCCCCACACGTCCGTTTGGATGCCTCCCATCCAGTAATGGGCCGCGGGGGCGACCGGGATGGGGCTGCGGGCCCAATCGAGGCCGGCCTGCTGACAGGCGGCATTGATGGTGGGGAAGCGCTGGGCGAGGAACTCGGCACCGAGGTGCGTGGCGTCGAGAAGGACGGGCTGGTTGCCTTGGAGCTTCATCTGCGCGGCGATGCCGCGGGCGACGACGTCGCGCGGAGCGAGCTCGGCGTCAGGGTGGATTGCCTGCATGAAACGTGTGCCGTCCAGCGCGCGAAGCACCGCGCCATCGCCGCGCACGGCTTCGGAGATCAGGAACCCGCCCTCGGCGGAAAGCGCCGTAGGGTGAAATTGGTAGAACTCGACATCAGCGAGCTGAGCGCCGGCGCGAAGGGCGAGCGCGATCCCGTCCCCGGTCGCGACAGATGGGTTCGTGGTGTAGGGGTAGAGGTGGCCGGCGCCGCCGGAGGCGAGCAGCACGGCGTCGGCGGGCAGCGTTTGCGACGCGCCTTCCTCTGTGAGGATGTGCAGGCCGGAGACGCGATCGTCGCGCTGTTGGAGGTCGGCGGCGAAGGTGTGTTCGAGCACGTGAATGTTGGGATTACTGCGGACGGCGGCGACCAGGGCGGTCTCGATGGCGAGGCCCGTGGCGTCGCCGCCCGCATGGAGCACGCGGGCACGGCTATGGGCGGCTTCACGGCCCTGGGCAAGCTCGCCGTTCTTCTGGTCGAAGGCGACGCCGATGCGGATGAGGTCGCGGATGCGGTCAGGCCCTTCGGTGCAAAGGATCTCCACAGCTTCGGGGCGGCAAAGGCCGGCGCCGGCGCGAAGGGTGTCGTCAACGTGCTCCTCGACACGGTCGTCAGGGTGCATGACGGCGGCGATGCCGCCCTGGGCATAGCGGGTGTTGGCTTCCGCGAGCTGCGATTTGGTAACGAGGATTACCTGGTGGGCTCGGGAAAGCTGGAGCGCGGCGACCAGGCCGGCGATGCCGGAACCTACGACAATGACGTTCATACAAGTCCTAAGAGCCCGCGTTACTCATACGGGCGTCGCCAAGCGAGTGCGCTCACGCGGGCGCGAGCCCTTCAAGGACATGGTACGTGACCTATGGATCTTGCACGGAAGAAGGCTGGAAGTTCGTTGATACGACGGATCTCTGCTCTGACCGGGGGGCATGCCCAGCCGGCTAGCCGCGGCTGTAGGATAAGGATCAGAAATCCGAACAGTGCGGCGGTGCGCTGGAGGCCCTCTGGGCACCTCCCGCGCACAAGGAGAGCAGAATCTATGAGGACTTGCTTTGTTTTTGCAGCTTGTTTGCTGATCATGTCGGGCGTAGCGCGGGCCGATGCGGTAATCACCTTTACACAGGATGGAAGCGATGTGGTGGGTGTGGGCTCGGGGACGCTGGACCTATCGGGTCTCACGGTGGTGCCAAGATTCAGCACCACGAGCACCGCGATTTTTCCCGACACGGCCAGCGCGGTCATCGGGTACACGATTGCGCCGTATGCGACCCAGTTCGTGACGGCCTACAAAGGGCTGACAGGCCCTGATAACTTTGGGGGTCTTGAGGTCTCATGGGCCGAAGAAGGCGCTGGAACTGTCTTCGGAGTATTTGGCGGCCTTGGCGAGCTTATTGTGCCACAGGGGTATGTATCAGGCGACCCTCTATCAGCTTCGGTACGATTCAACGGACAGACGCTGGACAGCCTGACCTTGACGCCAGGCACCTATACGTACACGCTGCCGGATGACACGCTGACGGTGCAAATCGGCCCGGTAAGTGCAACGCCGGAGCCGGCGACGTACGCCTTGCTGGGGACAGGGCTGCTGGGGCTCGTGGGAACGGCGCGACGACAGCGCCGTTGCTGAACCTGCGACGATAATGTGGATGCGGTGATGATGCCTCGGGGATTGGATGTGCTTCCCCGGCGAGCGTGTTGGGCCCGGGTCGCTGCTGCTATCGTGCGCAGCACGGAAGTCAGTACCCCAGCATCCTTTTCCTGAAAACAGGCTTCGCAAAGGATGGTTTTACGGCGATCTGGATCTGTAAATTGGAGCCTTTAGGGTTCCAAGCTGACGCCATCTCGCTGCTGGTGAGTGCCTCTCCGGATGCCTTCAAGAAATCCCTAGAAAAGACGATGACGTTCTTCGCGAACGCTCCAAGTACCGAATGCATGCCTCGTCAGCCCTGCATTCGTAACTTCCTGGTTGAACGTATGGTCACCGTTCATGACCAAGGTTGCCGGCACGCCTTCTTCGTCGCCTGTATATTCCCCAGCGATGAGAGATCCCGGCGATGGGCCAGTTCTGCCATACCAAAGTACGTGACATTGAGCTAAAGCTATGGACGGGAAGAAGCCAAGCGACTTCTGTATTTCGCCATACGCTTTGCCGTCTGCTCCGAGTTCTTGCCCCTTCACAGGAATGAACTGCTTGGAGAAAGTAAGTCCACCTTCCCCTATGTGGCGCCATTCACCCTCACATCTCTGCTTCGTTGCCGTGATGGGTGACGTCCTGCTGGAAGGTTTGATCCGCTTTCAGGATTAGGTTGGACGATTCGGCACCTTGTTGCAGGTGATACGTTCCGACCGCAACGCCGTCTCCGTGGTCAGCCGCGACGGTGTACCAGCCCACAGCAAGAGGCTTAGGCGTGCGGCGGCCTTCACGAGATGCTCTCTTTGTGTCCTCATTCGTAGACGACTGGAAGCCAATGCTTCTATCCCTCGACAACGCCGGATGCGGTTTTACACAGCCACATGGAAACAGCAGGTTCCCCGTTCGGGGAATGACAAGAAAGAAGGGCAACGGCAACAGCAGAGGATGAAGGCAACAGCAACGGAGAAGCGACAGCAAACGTTAATCACCCTCGGAATGTCAACCGAAAGGGGACGAGCCAGTCCGGAG
>CAXTRU010000176.1:0-7706 GCA_964246665.1 uncultured Acidobacteriaceae bacterium | reverse complement strand
CCGACGGTCGATGCCGCGGTATGGACCGACACGGTAAAGCGCGGACCCATGGTGCGGCAGGTGCGCGGCCCCGGAACGCTGGTGCCTCGTGAGGATCGCGTGCGCTTGATTCCTGCGGAAACAGATTCCACCGTCCTGCGCATTCGGGTGCTGCCCGGCGCGCAGGTCGAGCCTGACACCGTGATCATGGATCTCGTCGACCCTTCGCTCGAGCAGCAGGTGCTGGATGCGCAGCTTGCGCTGAAAGCGGCGCAGGCCGACTACGCCAACACACGCGCCAAGCTCGATAGCGACATGATGTCGCAACGCGCGGGTGCGGCCACGGTGACCGACGATCAGCGACAGGCGCAGCTGCAGGCGCAAACCGACGCCGAACTCTACAAACTGGGTGTGATCAGCGGGTTAACGTACAACGCGTCCAAGGGCAAAGCGGAAGAAATGAAGGAGCGTGGCGACCTGGAGCAGCAGCGGCTGCAGGTGAACGGGAAGACCATCACGACGCAGATGGCTGTGCAGGCCGCCAAGGTGCAGCAGGCGCAAGCGCTGCTTGCGCTCAAGCTGAAGCAACAGTCTGCGCTGGGCGTGCGTGCCGGCATCAAGGGCGTGCTTGTGGACGTTCCATTGCAGATCGGTATGCACGTCGCCGCCGGCACAACGCTGGCCAAGGTGGTGCAGCCTGACCAGTTGAAGGCCTCCCTGAAGATCGCAGAAACACAGGCCCGCGATATTCAGATCGGCCAACCCGCCGAGATCGACACGCATAACGGCGTCATCGGCGGGCACGTCACGCGCATCGATCCAGCGGTGCAAAACGGCACGGTGACTGTAGACGTTGCGCTGGATGGTGCGCTGCCGCAGGGCGCACGCCCTGACCTTTCCGTTGATGGCACCATCGATCTCGATCGCATGGGCGATGTGATCTATGTGGGGCGGCCGGCGTTCGGCAATGAGAACTCAACCATCAGCCTGTTCCGCGTGGGGCCCGACGGCAAGACGGCGACCCGTATTCCGGTCAAGGTGGGGCGCGCTTCGGTGAACAACATTCAGGTGCTGGACGGTTTGTCCCCCGGCGACACGGTCATCCTGTCCGACATGTCGCGCTGGGACAGCGTGGACCGGGTGAGATTGCAGTAGGAACGTGCAGAGGGCATCAGGAGCTTGGAGACAAACATGGCGACAACATCAGCGGTGCGACCGGACTTGATCACGATTGAAGGGCTGACAAAAGTGTTCTACACCGACGAGATTGAGACGCACGCCCTAAGCGGCGTTCATCTCAACATCGCACGTGGCGAATACGTTGCGATGTCGGGGCCTTCGGGCTGCGGCAAATCCACGCTGCTCTCTATCCTCGGCCTGCTGGACACACCCACAGCCGGACGCTACACGTTGAACGGCCGCGAAGTCGCAAACCTAAGCTTCGCGGACCGTTCGCGCATCCGCAACCAGGAGATCGGCTTCATCTTTCAGAGCTTCAATCTCATCGGCGACCTGACTGTGTTTGAAAACGTCGAGCTTCCGCTCACCTACCGCGCAGGCATGCCCGGTGCTGAACGAAAACAACGTGTAGAAGCCGCACTCGAGCGCGTGCACATGGCGCACCGGCTGCGGCACTATCCGGCGCAACTCTCGGGCGGGCAGCAGCAGCGCGTGGCTGTCGCTCGCGCGCTGGCCGGCGCACCATCGATTCTTCTCGCGGACGAACCGACCGGCAATCTCGACTCCAAAAATGGCGAAGCCGTCATGCGTTTGCTAGCCGATCTGCACAACGAAGGCGCCACGATCTGCATGGTGACCCATGACCCGCGCTTCGCCGCGCATGCGGAGCGGCAGATCCATCTGTTCGACGGCAAGGTGGTCGCTGAAGGCGAGCTGGAAGGTTTGCTGGCCCAAGCCGAAGCCGCGTATCGCAGCGGCAACGAGGTGGCCCTATGAGCAACGTCGCTGCAACGCTAGCGCAGGACCTCCGCTTCACCGCACGGCAGATGCGGCGTGCGCCCGGCTTCTTTCTGCTGGCCGTGCTCACGCTTGGCCTCGGCATCGGTGCGGCCACTGCGGTATTTTCTGTCTTGTACACCACGTTTCTGCAGCCGCTGCCGTACGGCAATGGAGCTCGCGTGGTCAACCTGCAGATGATCGCGCAGGCTGGATACCAGCAACCCGCCTCATACCCCGGCTACCTTGACATGCGGCGCTCCCTGCAAGCGTTCTCCGCTGTGTCTGTGCTCGACACGATCAGCGCGAATCTACGTACCGAGACCGGGGCGGCGCCGGTCCATGTCGTCGAAGGCAGTGACGACTTCTTCGACGTATTGGGCACGCAACCGCTGCTCGGACGCGGCTTTCTCGCCGGCGAAGAGCAGCCCGGACGCAACAACGTCGCCGTGCTCAGCTATGGCTTGTGGCAGCGTCAGTTCGGCGGCCGCGCCAATATCGTGGGCTCGCCCATTCAGCTCAACGGTGACCCGTACACCGTTGTCGGCGTCATGCCGCGTAGCTTTCGATTTCCACTTACAGAGACACAGACCATCTACACGCCGCTGCACCCTGATGCCCGCATGTTGAATAATCGCGGCTGGCATGAGTTCTCGGTCATCGCGGCCACCAAGCCCGGCGTGGATTTGGGGCATGCCCAGGCCGATGCAAGCCGCGTCTTTGCCGAGCTTGGCCGTGCGTATCCCGACGCAGACGCCGGCCGTACCGTGCGGGTGCGCCCCTTGGGCAAACTCGCCAGTAAAGGCGTAGCCAATGCACTGGGGCTTGCAGCCTGCGCGGCGGGCATGCTGCTGCTTATAGCGTGTGTCAATGTGGCGGGTCTGCTGTTTGCCCGCGGCGTACGTCGTGAGCAGGAGATGGCCTTGCGTGCTGCCGTGGGTGCCAGCCGCCAACGTCTTGTTCGGCAAACGGTAACGGAAACACTTCTGGTGGCGTTGGCCGGGGCTATCTGCGGCAGCGGCTTGGCTGCCTTGCTCATCGCCGCGATGCGAACGTTTCTTTTGAAAGCGCTTGCGCGCGGCATGGACGTTTCCATCAACATACCCGCACTGGCCGTTGCGCTTGCCCTGGCCGTGCTGACAAGCCTGTTGGCAGGCCTGCTCCCTGCATGGCGCATGTCCGGCATAAGCCCGAATGCGGCATTGCGCACAGGCACCGCTGGGGCGGGCACAAACCGTGCCCAGCAACAGTTGCGCGCCAGTCTGCTGTTCACGCAGGTGGCGTTGTCCCTGGCGTTGCTTGCCGTTTCCGGGCTGTTGCTGCAACACCTGCGCGGCATGCTCAGCATGGATCTCGGGTACGCGCCGGACCGCATCGTGGCTGTCCGTGTCGCGCTGGCCGCCGGTGACTACAAGAGCAAGGATCCTCTCGGCGACTTTTACCACCCCTTGCTGGAGAGGCTTGCACAGCAACCAGGGCTCGATCATGCGGGCATCATCAACATGTTGCCGCTTGCGATGTCCGGGTCCAATCGCGAGATACAGATTGTCGGTCAGCCTCCGGCTCCTGCCAACGAGGAACGCCTCGCCGAATGGCGCATGGTGTCCGCGGGCTACTTCGACGCGATGGGCAGCAAGCTGCTTGCGGGACGCGCGCTGACGTCTGCGTTGGATCGCCCTGAAACAACAACCTACGTCGTCAATCACGCCTTTGCGCGCGAGTTCACGCCCTTTGCGAAGAGCGCGGTGGGCCAGCGTGTCGACGACGCATCGCCCGAGAAGGCAGAGATCGTCGGCGAGTACAGCGACATGCGCCAGCAAGTTGATCAGCCGCCGTTCGCCGAGATGGACATGCTCGTGGACCAGGTGGCCCTCAAGGATCGCCGCACAGACCTGCTGCACATGTTTCTTGTTCTCCGCGCAAAAGACGGTGTGGCGCCCATGAGTCTCATCCCAGCCGTACGCCAAATGGTGCATCAGCTCGATGCAGGCGCAGCGATGGAAGTACCGATGACGCTGCGTGACGTGCTGGACGATGCGCTGGTCTTCGAGCGCATGCAGGGCGCGCTCTTCAGCACCTTTGCCGCATGTGCCGTGCTGCTTACGCTGGTGGGCATCTATGGCACCGTGCGGCATGAGGCCGAGCTGCGCACGCGCGACATCGGTGTGCGCATGGCGCTTGGCGCAACGCGCGCTGCCGTACTCACCGGCATCCTGCGCCGCGCCGCCGTTGTCGCATCCGCGGGGATCGTCGCTGGGTTGTTGCTGACGCTGGGTGCGCAACGAACGTTGGCCTCGCTGCTGGAACTTCGTCCCGAACATGAGGCCATCCTGCTGCTCGCACTCGCGTCGGGTTTGTTCGTCGTGTGCCTCGGCTCAGCGTTTGCGCCTGCACGCAGGGCTGCGGCCGTCGATCCCATGCAAGCCCTGCGCAGCGAATAGCCCGGCAACGAGAAGGAGCAGTGAAGATGCGCACCATCGTTCAGGACCTGAAGTATGCTCTCCGTCAGCTGCGGCGTTCCCCCGGCTTTGCCGCGGCGGCTGTGCTCACGCTGGCGCTCGGAATCGGGGCAAACACCGCCATGGTTTCGCTGCTGGATCAGGCACTGCTTCGCTCACTGCCCGTGCGCGATCCGAAGCAGCTTGTGCTGTTGCGCGGCACAGGCGATGCGTGGGAGGGCTCGACGAATAATTGGGGCGGCGGCGCCGACGCGTACTTCTCCTACCCCATGTACCGCGATCTGCAAAGGCTCGATCGCGCGGTCGCAGGCCTGCTCGCCACCGTACCCGCTGAAGTGAACCTTGCCACCCCGGAACGCGCACGCATGCTGAACGCGGAGCTCGTCTCCGGCAACTACTTTGACGTGCTCGGCGTGCAGCCTGCGCGTGGACGCCTGTTGCACGCCACCGATGAGGGCCAAGCCGGCAGCAATCCCGTAGCCGTCATGAGCTATGACTTTTGGCGGCACACCATGGGCGGTGACGAAGCCGCCATTGGACGCGTGGTCACGCTGAACGGTCATCCCTTCCAGCTGGTCGGCGTCGCCGCGCCGACGTTTGTGAGCGCGGCCTGGGGCAAAACGCCAAGCCTTTTCGTGCCGCTCTCGATGGTCGGCATTGTCGTGCCTGGCGCAGCTTCACGGCTGACCGATCACCAGAATCGCTGGCTCAACCTGATCGGCAGGCTCCAGCCAGGCGAAAGGGCCGAGCAGGCGCAGGCACAGAGCGCGCCCTTGTGGCATGCGCTGCGTGCGGAGGAGCTGAAGATGCTCGGCACGCGCAGCAAGCGCTTCATCAATGGCTTCCTGACAAACAGCCGCCTGCTTGTGCAGCCTGCGGCCACAGGCTTCTCGTACAACCGCGATACGTTGCGGCAGCCGCTGCTGGCCGTCATGGCCATGGCGTCGCTGGTCCTGCTCATCGCCGTCGTCAACGTGGGCAGCTTATTGTTGGTGCGGTCAGCCGGCCGGGTCCGCGAGTTCTCCATGCGCCACGCCCTGGGCGCGTCGTCGAGCCGGGTGATCGAGCAGTTGCTCACCGAAGGTCTGTTGCTCGGCATTGCCGGCGGCGCCGTGGGCCTCTTGCTCGCTCCTTTGGCGATGCATGCCATCGCGAGCCGGCTGACTGACGACTTCGGCCAAGCGCCTTTCAGCACATCGTTGGACAATCGCTTGCTTGCGTTTAACTTCGCCGTCGCCGTGTGCGTGAGCCTGCTGTTCAGCCTCGCCCCCGCCGTACAGCTTGCACGAAGGGATGTCAGTCTCGCGCTGCGGCAAAGCACCGGCACCAGCAGCGGCGGCCTTTTGTGGCTGCGGCGCATTGTTGTTGCCTCGCAGATTGGCCTTAGCCTTCTGCTGCTGGTGGGCGCTGGTCTGTTTGTGCGTACAGTTCAGCACCTGCGCTCGCAAGATGTCGGCTTCCGCACCGACCATCTCGTCACCTTCGCGTTCACTCCGGGCCTCGCCGGCTACACCCCGGAGCGGCTTCCCGCGCTCCGTCGCCAGTTGCTTGCAAGGTTCGCCGGCATCCCTGGCGTGCAGCATGTGGCCATCACCACGGACCCAGAGCTTGCAGGGAGTTCAACCACCAACAACGTAAGCGTTGCCGGATACACCCCACCTCCGGAACAAAAACTTGAAGGGGAGATGGCATGGATCAGCCCCGAGTTCTTCGAGACTATGGGCGTTCCTCTGCTTGCCGGACGCGATTTTGACACCGCCGATGACAGTCACCATCCGGATGTCGCGATTGTCAATGAAAAGTTTGCGCGGCAGGTTTTTGGCAGCGCGCAACGTGCCATTGGCCAGCGCATGATGCATGGCGAAAGTAACAAGCCCGTCTTCGACACCGAGATTGTCTGGGTGGCGCGCGACGTTGTGCACCAGGACCTGCGCACGCCACCCATGCCCGCCGTGTATTCGCCGCTTGCGCAGTCGAACGAGCCCGCGATGGAGCTGTTCTTCTATTTGCGCGGCAATGGCGACCCGCAGGCCATCCTCGCTGCGGCGCGCCGGCAGGTGGCCGGTCTCGACGCCAACCTGGCGCTGGAACGGATGCACACGATGGACGAACAGATCGACACCAATATGCAGAATGAGCGGATGATCGCTCTGCTTGCCACCTCCTTCGGTGTGCTCGCGGCGCTGCTGGCAGGCGTTGGCCTGTATGGCGTACTGGCCTTTGTCACCGCGCAACGCACACGCGAGATCGGCGTGCGCATGGCGTTGGGCGCGTCGCGGTGGAACGTTTCACGCCACGTGCTGATGGATGTGCCGCGCTTGTGCTCGGCCGCTTGCTGCAAGGCATCCTGTACGGCGTCTCGCCTGCTGATCCGTTGTCCATGCTCACCGCGGTTGCTCTTTTGCTGGGCGTAGCGCTGATCGCTGCGGCGTTACCCGCGCGCCGGGCCGCTTCCGTCAACCCCACCGAGGCGCTCAGAACGGAGTAAGCATGCCAGAACCCTTGATCACCCTGAACAATGTAGAGCGCAGCTACAAAACCGGGCACACGGAAACGTTTGTGCTGCGGCGCATCTCGCTCGCCATCGCTCCCGGAGAGTTCGTCACCATCATGGGTCCGTCGGGCGCGGGCAAAAGCTCTCTGCTCAATGTGCTGGCCATGTTAGACGATGCATGGCGTGGCGAGTTCTTCTTCGCTGGTGAAGCGGTCCACGCGATGACGCGCAAGCAGCGTGCGGACCTCGCGCGACGGCGCATCGGCATGGTGTTTCAGAGCTATCACTTGCTCGATGACCTCACCGTCGCAGAAAACATAGAGCTGCCGTTGACGTACAAGGAGGTCAGTCGCGCGGATCGCCAGGCCCTCGTCGCGGACACGCTCGACCGCTTCGGCATTGTGGGCAAAAAGGATCTGTATCCGTCTCAGCTTTCAGGCGGTCAGCAGCAGCTGGTCGGTGTTGCGCGAGCGGTGATCCACAAACCCGCGCTGCTGCTCGCCGACGAGCCCACCGGCAACCTCCATTCCGCGCAAGCGGCTGAGGTCATGGAGCTCCTCCGCCGACTCAACGCAGAAGGAAGCACTGTTATCCAGGTCACCCACGCTGAAGCCAACGCCGCCTACGGCACGCGCACGCTTGAGTTGCGCGACGGTTGGCTTTCGCGTGACACCGCACATCCCGCAGGGGACGGCGTGCCTGCACCGGAGAGCCTGGCCCTGTGAGCGCTCAACGTCGTGCTGCCTTGTTCACACTCTTCACAGTCACTGCGTTGGCTCTGCCGTCCTCCGTTGCAGCGCAGGCTGCCTCACCAGCGC
>CAXTRU010000175.1:0-7726 GCA_964246665.1 uncultured Acidobacteriaceae bacterium | reverse complement strand
GCCTGACGTCATCGACAATCTGCGCGCCGGCGTCACGGACCGGGTCGAACTTCCCGGCATGAGCCTGATGGAGCACCTGGAAGAGCTGCGTAAGCGGCTCTTCCACTCCGTTGCCTACCTGCTCGTCGGCATGGCCATCGCGTACACCGTCCACAACCGCATCATCGCCGCGCTGCAAAAGCCGCTCACCGATGTCGGTCAAAAGATGACCATGACGCACCCGACCGACTCGATCAACATCCTGATCAAGTCCTCGGCGATCGTCGGCGCCATCCTTGCCGCACCGTTCATCCTGTACCAGCTCTGGCTGTTCATCTCGCCGGGTCTCTACGACAACGAGAAGAAGTACGTCTGGCCCTTTATGGGCGCGACCATCGGCCTGTTCATGTCCGGCGCCTGGTTCGGCTACCGCTACGTCCTGCCCGGCGCCATGAAGGTTCTGCTGCTGGACTTCGGCAAGAACTACAACCACATGATCACCATCGACGAGTACACGGGCTTCTTTCTCGCCGTCATCCTCGGCCTGGGCATCACCTTTGAGCTGCCGATCCTGATCTTCTTCCTCGCGCTGTTCGGCATCGTGGACGCCAAATTCCTGCTCCGCCATTTCCGCTACGCCATCCTCGCCATCTTCATCGTCGCGGCCATCATCTGCCCCACACCCGACCCGATCGGCATGTGCCTCTTCGCCACGCCGATGCTCGCGCTCTACTTCATCGGTGTCGGCGTCGCCTTCTTCGTGCACCCCGACCGCCGCAACAAGAAGCTCAAGGAAGCCGCATGACCTCGCCCTTTGTTGTCATCCCCGAAGGGAATCTACGTCCGGCACCCAGCGCTGATACCACTCACGCAAGGCACCAACGCCGTCGCGCACCTTCGCGCACCTTAGCGCTCGTTGCGTCAGCGTTTGCCTTTGTTTTTGTCATTCCCCGAACGGGAAACCTGCTTCTCGCCCTTGCCTTTCTTTTTGTCATTCCCCGAACGGGGAACCTGCTTCTCGCCCAACCACCCCAACCCCAAGCCATTTCCGGCCAACACGTCCTCCAACTCACCGCCCAACTCCTCCAGGCAGCCCCCAAACGCTTCAACGGCTCCCCCGGCCACGCCGCCGCCGAGCGCTTCATCAAGGACCACTTCGCCCCCGAGATTAAAGCCGGCAACTTCACCGACGACACCTTTGTCACCAACACGCCAGCCGGCCCGCAGACGATGCACAATCTCCTCGTCAGGTACCCCGGCAAGCGCGACGGGGTCATCGTCCTCGCCACGCACTACGAGACCAACTACGATCTTCGCGACATCAACTTCGTGGGCGCGAACGACGGCGCCTGCACCTCCGCCCTGCTCATCGCCATCGGCGAGTACCTGCGCACCCATCCGCCCACTGGCTATAGCGTCTATCTCCTCTTCGACGACGGCGAAGAGTCCGTCTCCGGCAAGTGGGACAACCCGTCCGACCAGCTCTACGGCACACGCCACGCCGCGGCCAAATGGGCCGCCGACGGCACGCTGCCCAAGATCAAAGCCTTCCTGCTCGCCGACATGATCGGCTGGAAGCAGATGAAGCTCGACCACGAAGGCGCGAGCACGCCCTGGCTGCTTGACGATCTCACCAAAGCTGCCAAGGAGACCGGTCACAGCAATTACCTCTCCACCAACAACACCTCGCTCATCGACGACCACATCCCATTCAAGGAACGCGGCGTTCCCGTGCTCGACGTCGTCGACTACGAGTACGGCACCAAAGAAGATCCCGAGGCCTACCACCATCACGAAGGCGACACGCTCGACAAGCTCAGCGCCCAATCCCTCCAGGCCTCAGCCGACATCTTCCTCGCCCTCATCCGCCTAGTGAACCAGCACTGAAGGATCCGCCTCGGTGCATGTAGAAAACAGCACCTGCCGCGCAAGTATTTAATTTCGGTGTAGGCGTGGGCTTTAGCCCACGCACAACGCGCCATAAAACCATAAGGGCTTTAGCCCTGGCCTCTAGCCGGGCGCCACGCCTTATCGCCTCACCTCACGCTGAGGCCAAGGCGTGCGCATACCCTACAACCTAGAACATGTACTTCGCTTCGTAAAAGGCCCTCACTTCGTCATCTTGGAAACATCCAATCACCAGCCCATGACACCGCTCTCCCACTGGATCGGCTTTCACGCCGCACTCCTCGTCCTCCTCACACTCGAATGGTTGATGGCCAAGCGCGTCCACGACACGCATCGGCGCGCGGTGTACGCCACTGTTCTGTGGGTGGCCGCTTCGTTCGCCTTTGCCGGCTTCGTTTGGCGCACGCTCCACGCCACCGCCGCCACGCAGTACCTGGCCGGCTACGCCATCGAAGAAGCGCTCTCCGTCGACAACCTCTTCGTGTTTCTGCTGCTCTTCCGTCTGTTCAACATCCCGGAAAACAGGCAGCAAAAAGTCCTTTTCTGGGGAGTCACGGGCGCCATGGTGATGCGCGGCGCTTTCATCGCCGCCGGTCTCGGCCTGCTCGCGCGCTTCGCCTGGGTCGAGTACATCTTCGGCGCCATCCTCCTCGTCGCCGCTATTCGTCTGCTCTTTCCTTCGAGTGACAGCGAAGACAAGCGGCCTCCGGCCTGGCTGCGCTGGCTCACCCGCGTTCACCCCGTCAGCCCCGATTGCCGCACCTTTTTCGCCCGCGAAAACGGGGTCACGATGCCAACCGTACTTTTGCTCGCCCTGGTCGCGGTCGAGTTCACCGACGTTGTCTTCGCACTTGACTCCATCCCCGCCGTACTGTCCATCACCCGGATGCCGTTCCTTGCCTACAGCTCCAACATCATGGCCGTCATGGGCCTGCGCTCGCTCTACGTTCTCCTCGCGGCGATGCTGTCCAAGTTGCGCTTCCTGCACTACGGCCTGTCCGCGCTGCTCAGCTTTGCCGCGCTGAAGATGCTGGTCGCGCATTGGCTGGAGATCGGCCCGCTCACGTCGCTCGCCGTTATCGCCACGTTGCTCGCGGTCACGGTAGCCCTGTCCTTGCTCTTCCCCACCAAACCCGACCTAAAATCTCAACCTCTCAACTCCCAGACCTGATCAACGACACCGTCGCGCCCCTTGGCGGCACCGTCGCGACCTTAGCATCAGATGTTGCACTTCTGCCCAGTCGAAATTAGCTCAAGGGCAAAGGACCATCCAACCTGCTAGCCTCAGTACATGGAAATGAAGCACACCGTTTGAGATTTCCATGAGTGAACCGCAGCCAGGATGATAACCCCAACGCAAACCATCCCGGTCCGTACCGCCAGCGCCAGCTACAACGTCGAGATCGGCACGGACCTCCTCCCCGCCGTCGGCCCACGCCTCAACACGCTTCTCAACGGCACTCTCGCCAGCGGCAACCGGCGCAGCTTCCTCATCACCAGCCCCGAGATCGCCGAGCTCTGGGCCGAACCGCTCCTCGCGGGCTTCCCGCACCGCCCACACGTGCTGCACATCCCCGCCGGGGAGTCGCATAAGCGCCTCCCCACGGTCGAGCGCCTCGCCGAAGAGCTCGCCGGGCACGGCGCCGATCGCGACTCCGTCCTGATCGCCCTCGGCGGCGGCGTCCTCGGCGACCTCACCGGATTCCTCGCCGCCACCTACATGCGCGGCATCCCCTTCATCCAGGTGCCCACCACGGCGCTCGCCATGGTCGACAGCGCCGTGGGCGGCAAGACCGGTGCCAACCTCGCCGCCGGCAAGAATCTCATCGGCGCCTTTCACCACCCGTTAGCCGTCTACGCCGACATCGCCACGCTCAGCACCCTCCCCGCCGCCGAGCTTCGCGCCGGCCTGCAGGAAGCCGTAAAGTCCGCGATCATTCGTGACGCTTCCCTCTTCGACTTCCTCGAACGCGAGCAGAGTGCCATCCTCAACGGCAACCCCGAAGCGTTGCAGCATGTGGTCGCCGCCTGCGTCCGCATCAAGGCTGACGTTGTTGCCGCCGACGAGCGCGAAGGCAACCTGCGCATGATTCTCAACCTGGGCCACACGCTCGGCCATGCTCTTGAAGCCGCCACGAACTACACCACGCTCCTCCATGGCGAAGCCATCGCCTGGGGCATGCTCGCCGCCCTCGACGTGGCCCAGAAACGCGACACAATCAGCCCTGCCCAGGCCGACCGGATGACGCAGCTCATCCGCGCTTACGGCCCGCTACAGGCGTTCACCGCCACCCCAGAGCAACTCATCGACCTCACCGCCAAAGACAAAAAGAACCGCAGTGGCACCCGCTCCTTCGTGCTCCCCGTCGGCATCGGCGACGCCAAAGTGGTTCGCGACCTCACCGACCAGGAACTCACCGAGGCCGCTACGACCATCTGCCTCCAGGCCGCCGCTACCCAATCCGCCTAAGCAGCTGCCGTTTCAAAAGCATTTCAACCCTTCCACAGCCGCCGTCGCGCACCTTCGCGAACCCATGGCGCCCTCTGCGTCAGCTTTCGCAGAGCTTCGTATCGCCTCACATTCGACCTTCGCCTCTGTTTTTCATTCCCCGCACAGGGAACCTGCTGTCCCTCCCCCAGCGCACCTTCCCCAAATCAGCCACAATACGTAAAGCACCAATGACCCCAGACCCAGCCATCAACCCCGGCGCCCGCCCCTCCGCCGAAACCACCGAAGCCGCCGCAGCCGCGAACGTCCGCTCGCTCTTTAACACCATTGCGCCCACCTACGACCGCCACAACCACCTGCTCTCCTTTGGCCTGGACCGCCTGTGGTGGCGGCGCACCGCCCGTGCCTTCGCGCCCATCCTCGCCCGCCCGGAAGCGCGCGTCGTCGATCTCTGCTGCGGTACCGGCGACCAAACCGCCGCCCTGCTCGCTCTCCGCCCCAAAGCGCCCCATGCAGAACCCATCCTCGGCCTCGACTTCTCTGCCGAGATGCTCGCCCGCGCCCGTACCAAGTTCCCTTCGCCGCAAGTGAACTGGATCGAAGGCGACGCCATGCACCTGCCCTTCGCCGACAACTCGCTCGACCTCGTCACCGCCGCCTTCGGCTTCCGCAATCTCACCAACTACGCCGCCGGCCTCGCTGAGATCCACCGCGTCCTGCGCCCCGGTGGCCAGCTCGGCATCCTGGAAGCCAACCAGCCTACCGGCCTCAACGCTCTGCTCTACAACACCTACTTCCACCGCATCCTCCCGCTCGTCGGCGGCCTCCTTTCCGGCCAACGAGCCGCCTATCGCTACCTGCCCGCCTCCGTCCAACGCTTTCCCCGCCCACCCCAGATGCTCAAAATGCTGGCGGAAGCCGGCTTTATCGGTGCTCACTGGAAGGGCTATCTCTTCAAAGCCGCAGGCCTCTACCAGGCCACGAAGGGCAGCGCTGCGCTGTAGCGGAGGTCGGCGCTCCGCAACGGCTCCCCCGTTGTCGAAGTTAGCCACGCTGTCAGCTGCTTCGGGGGTGGTTCGGCCGAGCTTGGGGCCGCGTCGTAACTCCTCGCGAACAGCACTCCGGGCCCTCGCCGAAGTGAAACAAAGGGCCGGTCTAACCGCGGGCTCAAAACCGGTATAGCCACAGGCTGCGGACCGGTGTAGCCACAGGCTGCAACCGGTGTAGCCGCGGGCTTCAGCCCGCGGCTCAACCAGGCCAGGCGATCGGGGCTTTAGCCCCGGCTGTGGTCGGCCTCATCGCGACAGCCGGCCCGAACGCAATAACCCAATGCGCGGCGCCAACGACGCCGCCAACACGAACCGCCAACCTCAGCTAAGCTGATCCCTGATGCACGCCGTCGGCGCCACGAACGACACCGCCGCTTCCAACGCCGCGCGCCGCAGCGCGAAAAGCTCCGCCGCGCTCAGCTCCGTGCTCGCTGCACTCGGCATCACGCTGCTCAAACTCATCACCGGCCTCCTTACCGGCTCGCTCGGCATGCTGTCTGAGGCCGCCCATTCCGGCGTCGACCTCCTCGCGGCCGTCATCACCCTCATCACCGTCCGCATCTCCGACCGCCCCGCGGACGAGGAGCATAACTACGGTCACGGCAAGCTGGAAAACGTCTCCGCCGGGGTTGAAATCCTTTTCATGCTTGCCTCGGCGCTATGGCTCGCTTGGGAGGCCGTCGGGCGCATACGCCACCACGAAGATCTCATCCTTCGCTTCTCCATCTGGCCCTTCCTCGTCCTGCTGCTTTCCATCGCGGTCGATCTCACCCGCGCCCGCACCCTTCGCCGGGTCGCGCACGAGCAGCGCAGCGAGGCCCTCGCCGCCGACGCCGCCCACTTCGGCACCGACATCTGGTCCTCTGCCGCTGTCCTTCTCGGGCTCGCTGCCGCTTACGCCGGCGACCATTTCGGCATCCCCGCGCTCCAGCTCGCCGACCCCATCGCTGCCCTGGTCGTCACCGGTATCATCCTGTCCGTCGTCGGCCAGCTCGGCCATCGCACCCTGGATGCCCTCCTCGACGCCACCCCGCCTGAGGTTCGCACCGAGCTCCGCAACAGCCTCGTGCACGAAATCCAAAGCATCCCCGATGTCCTCAAAGCCGAGCGCGTCCGCGTTCGCCGCTCCGGCTCCAACTACTTCGTCGACCTCACCCTGGGCCTTCCCCGCAATCTCACCTTCCAGCGCGCCGAGCAGGTCACCACCTCAGCGACCGAGGCCGTCCAGCGCACCTTGCCCGGCGCCGATGTCGTCGTCCACACCGTGCCGGTTGCCAGCCTCGGCGAATCTGTCTTCGAGCGCATCCGCGCCGTCGCCGCGCAGTCCAACCTGTCCGTCCACGATGTGAGCGTCCAGGACCGCGATGGCCGCCTCGCCGTCGAGCAGCACCTTGAAGTGCCCGAAACCATGTCGCTTCGCGCCGCCCACGACGTCGTTTCCCGCCTTGAAAAGGAGATCCGCCGCGAGGTCCCCGGCATCGCCACCCTGCTCACCCACATTGAGAGCGAGGGCGAAACCATCGCGCCCACCGCGCAGGTGGGCACAGCCGCCAACCTCGAGTCCCAGCTCCGCGAAACCGCCCTCACCTTCCCCGAAATCCTCGATGTCCACGAGATCACCGTCACGCGCCCCCACGCCGGCGCCGCGCCCACCATCCAGGTCACCTGCCACTGCACCCTCGCCGACGACCTGCCCATGGCCCGCGTCCACGAAGTCATCACCGACCTCGAAAGCGAATTCCGCCTCCAACACCCCAACGTAAGCCGCCTGCTGATCCATCCGGAACCGGCTACGGATAATCGGCGGTGAAGGTGGTTGGTGGCTGGTGCTCGGTGCCTGGTGCCTGGTGCTCAGTGGCTGATGCTCGATGACTTGTGGATGGTGCTTGGGGATAAGTGGTTGGTGGTAGGTGAGCGGTGATCGTGGTTTAGTGTCCACGTGAGTTGCCCGTTGATAGTCACGGGCGTTTAGCACCCTCGCGCTCTTGCTCTTAATCTGCCTTGCCTTTGCTCTTGCCTTTGCCTTGCCCTTGCTTTTGCCTTTGCCTTTGCCTTTGCCTTTTTGGTTGTCATTCCCCGAACGGGGAACCTGCTTTTTGCCCCAAAGCTACACAAAGTCTCGCAAACCACCGACCATGATCCACCGACCACCAACCACCAACCACCAACCACCAGCCACCCTTTATCCTTACCCAGACATGCTCCGCTACTTCCGCATCGCCTTCGGCGCCCTCGCCATGATCGTCGTCATGGTGCTCGCCGCCGGCATCACGCTCCGGCTCGCCCTCCATGCCGGCGAGGTCTCCATCCCGAACTTTACCGGCCTTACTGTGCAGGAGGC
>CAXTRU010000174.1:0-7776 GCA_964246665.1 uncultured Acidobacteriaceae bacterium | reverse complement strand
CACAAATAGACCGGCACCGACCGCGCCGAGGCTCCAGAAAAAGTTGAGCAGGGCGAGCGCCGAGCCGGTGTGCGCGGGGAAGAGGCGACCGGCGAGGATATTGGTGCCGGCGATCATCTCGCCCAGGCCAAGGCCGGTGAGGAACAGGGCGGGAAGGGCCAGACCCAGGCCGTGTGCGAGGGCGAAGCTGGCGAAGCCGAGCGCGGCGAGGAGGTGGCCGGCGAGGATGCCAACACGCAGACGGGTGGGCACGGTGGCTCCGCCGACGAAGGCGCCGACGAACTTGGCGAGCAGCAGGAGACCGCCGCGCTGATCGGTTAGCTGCCATTCGTGAAGCAGTTGGGGTAGCAGCGGCCCGAGCACGACGGTGCCGAGGCCGGCGAGCAGGAAGCTGGTGGCGAGGATTGGTGTGGGTGGGCCGGCATTGGTCCAGTGGCCGCCTGGGGAGGTCAGCCCTGTGGGAGATGGCATTTGAGGGCAGGTTAGCAGGTTGGGGCGTCTTGGTACGCTGAACCCGTGATCATCACGACAGATCGAATTAGGTGCGCAGTCCAGCGTTGCTCTGTCGCAATCTGCAGATTTCCTCTGGTGCTGCTTGCACCCGTCTTCTGTTCGGATGCGGGTTACCGGTTGCTGCTGCTTGGCGCTCGTCAGCTCATTGGCCGCAAGCACCCGTTTCTTGAGCTGCTGTTGCTGCTCGCCTTCTACTTTCCGCTGGGGACCCTAGCGGAAGCCGTGGGTGCGCGCATGTTCCTCTCGTTCCGAAAGGGGCAGCGGCCGGCGTTCGCGCAGACCGGTGAGATCGTTAGGGCACCAGGGCTGGTGCCGTTGCTTGCCCGACTGATTGGATTGCTGATTTGTTGGATGGTCCTTGCCCTGACGCTGGCGTGCGTGCTTTTGCTCTTCGGCTTTCTGTTGAAGGCGTTTGCTTTTGGCATGGTTCACCATGGGGCAAGGATGCCGAGATTTCGTGGCTGGTCCTTTGCCTATGTCATGACTTTTGCGCTCCTTGATGGCGCCCTGGTGAGCCGGTACAGCTTTGTGCTGCCGATGTTCGCAGGTGAGTGCCGCGGCAGTGGGGAGTTGTTCAAGAGGGCGGTCGAGCGGGCAAGACCCAACCTTGTGCCGCTGAGCCTCATCAATGTGCTCGAGTATGGGTTGATCATCGGGATTGGTCATGGGCTGAGACGGTTCGAGGGCGGTTGGCCGTTGCGGGCCTTTGTCGTTATTGTGCTCAGCGTGCTGATTACGTCCGCAACCACGACGTGGTTTGCAATGCTGAAAACTGATCTGGCTTTCTCTAACGCAGCCGCAGGATGAGTCTTCCGGGGCCGGAGCAGGACTGTCTGTAAGCCAGGCTTCAACGGGCGAGACGAGGGCGTCGGGTTCTGGTGACGCGAGCGAGTTGGAACGATGGACTCTATGATCGAAGAGTGATGTTTTTGCGTGGGCGCCCCGGGCGCGCGTTGGGTGAGTGGTCGAGCTGGCAACGGCGGCTTGTGGCGATGGCGCTGGGATGCGCGGTGTTCACCGGGTGCCAGAACGGCAAGAGCACGGGCGCGGCCGCCGGGCCGGAGCGGCATTTTGTGCGCGGCAACGTGGTGGCTGTGGATGTGCCGGGTCAGTCCGTGATGCTGGCGCATGAGGACGTGCCCGGGTTTATGCCGGCGATGACGATGGAGTACAAGGTGACCGACCCGGCGGCGATCGGCGAGTTGCACCAGGGGGACCGGATTACGGCCGACCTGCTGAACGACCGCGATGCGGCCGGACCGAAGAACCTGCGACTGGCCGATGTTGTGGTGATTGCACAGGCCCGGCCGGATACTCTGCCGCCGGTGCAATACCACGTGCCCGCGGTGGGCGATGTTGTGCCGAACTTTGCGCTGCTGAACCAGTCGGACAAGAAGGTCAGCATGGATACGTTTCGGGGCAAGGTTGTGCTGCTGACCTTTGTGTATACGCGCTGCCCGCTGGCGGATTATTGCCCTCGGATGAGCCGCAACTTCGCGGAGATCGATAAACAGTTGCAGGCGGATCCGAAGCTGTATGCGAAGACGCACCTCCTGACCGTGAGCTTTGACCCGACCTACGACACGCCCAAGGTGTTGCGGAGTTATGGCGGGGCCTACACGGGCAAGTATTCGCAGGAGACGTTTACGCATTGGGACTTTGCGGCGCCGAGCGAGGCGGAGTTGCCGAAGATGGAGCAGTGGTTTGATGTGGGCGTAACTGCCACCCCAGCGAACACGTCCGCTGGGTACCCCGGGAAACCCGTGGGAAAAACGTTGCAGCACTCGCTGGCCACGGTGATTGTGGGCGCGGATGGCAAGGTGCTGGCGTTCTATCCTACGAACGACTGGACGGTCGATCAGGCGCTGAAGGTAGTTCGCGGCGCGGCGTCCTAGAGTGTTGCGCTGCGGCGCAGAGGAGACAAGATGGCGCGTTTCACGCGGGTGTTTGGGACTGTGCTGGTGGTGTTAGGGGCGGTGTATTTCGTGATGACGGGGTCGGCGCATCCGACCGCGCTGATTCCGGCGTACTTTGGCGTGGTGCTGTTTGTGTGCGGTTTGTTGGCGAACACCGAGGATGCGAAGCGCCGAATGTTATGGATGCACATTGCCGTCACCGTCGGTTTGCTGGGCTTTTTGTTTCCAGCAATTCGCGGTGGGAGAGCGCTTGTGCGACGTTGACGGTGCTGCACCGGACTGCGGCTCAGGAAGAGGTAGTTATGGCCGTGATCTGTGGTGTGTTTACGGCGTTGTGTTTGCGAAGTTTCGTTGCGGCGCGGGTGGGGCGTACGGCGTAGGCCAGGGCTAAAGCCCTTGGGTCTTGGCGTGTGCGATTCAGCGGGCTGAAGCCCGCTGCTACACCGGGCGGTAGCCCTGCTGCTACACCGGGCGTTAGCCCTGCTGCTAGATCGGGCGGTAGCCCTGCTGCTAGATCGGGCGTCAGCTCGCTGCCACCTCGGGCGGCTTTTGACGCAGGGCTTCAAAGCTCAGCTCGCACCAGTGTTGGGCTCTGGCCATCTGGTTGTGTTCGACCCCTGAAGTGAACGCTGCGGCGTAGACTTGGGTCCAATGGGAACGTTTGGACCTTCAAGTATGGGCGCCGGTGCGCCGAGGATGCGTCCGGCAGATTCGCCGGCGCGGGGTGGAGCGGCGCGTGCGGGCGCGACAGCCGAGGCAAAGAAACCTAAGCCGAAGTTCAGCGCCGTGTGGCCGGAAATCAAGGCGCTGGTGAAGCCGCGGCGCGGGCTGTTGGCCATCAGCTTTCTGATCATGATTGTGAACCGGGCGGCGTCGCTGGTGCTGCCGATTGCCTTCAAGCCGCTGATCGATCTGGTCTTTGTGCGCGGCGAGATGAAGACGCTGCCGTGGATCGTGGGTGCCGTGCTGGGCGCGACGATTCTGCAAGGTGTGACCTCCTATGCGCTGACGCAGACGTTAAGCAAAGCGGGGCAGCGGCTGATTGCGGAGCTGCGTGTGCGCGTGCAGACGCATGTGGGGCGACTGTCGGTTGCGTACTATGACGCCAACCGCACGGGCACGCTGGTGGCGCGCATCATGAGCGATGTTGAGGGTGTGCGCAACATCATCGGCACGGGCGTGACCGACTTTGTCGGCGGTGTGCTGACGGCAGTGTTTGCGTTTGCGTACCTGATTCACTACTCAGCGCGGATGACGCTAGTGACATTCTTCATCATGCTGGCGTTTGCGGCGGTGCTGCAGCGTGCGTTCAAGACCATACGGCCCATCTTTCGGGAGCGCTCCAAGATCAACGCTGAGGTGACCGGGCGGCTTACGGAGTCGCTGGGCGGCGTGCGTGTGGTGAAGGGATACCACGCGGAGGAGAGCGAGTCGCGGGTGTTTGCCACGGGCGTAGATCGCTTGCTGAACAACGTGATCAGCTCGCTGACGGCGCAGTCGCTGATGGCTTTGTCGTCGACGGTGATCCTGGGCGTGGTGGGCGCGGTGGTGATGTGGATGGGCGCGCACCTTCATCAGCAGGGCAAGCTTTCCGCGGGTGGCTACTTCAGCTATGTGATGCTGCTGGCCTTTATGACTGCGCCGATTGTGGGGCTGGTCTCGATTGGCACGCAGCTGACGGAGGCGATGGCGGGGCTTGATCGCACGCGTGAGGTGATGAGCGAGGTCGAAGAGGATGCCGAAGTGGCGCGCAAGGTGCATGTGGGTGCGCTGGTCGGCGATGTGCGCTTTGACGATGTGCGCTTTGCGTATGAGCCGGACAAAGAGGTGCTGCATGGCATCAGCTTTGAGGCGAAGCCTGGGACGGTGACGGCGCTGGTGGGGTCCAGCGGATCGGGTAAGTCGACCATCATCAGCCTAGTGTGCGCATTCCACACGGCGACGAGCGGGCAGGTGCTGGTGGATGGCGTCGACCTGGGCACGGTGCGGCTGTCAGAGTATCGGCGGCAGTTGGGCGTGGTGCTGCAGGAGACGTTTTTGTTCGACGGGACGATCCGGGAGAATGTGTTGTTCTCCCGACCGGAGGCGACCGAAGAGCAGTTCAAGGAAGCTTGCCGGATTGCGCGTGTGGATGAGTTTGCGGAGCACTTTGCCGAGGGCTACGAGACCATCGTGGGTGAGCGTGGTGTGAAGTTGAGCGGTGGGCAGCGACAGCGGCTCTCCATCGCGCGCGCGATCCTGGCTGATCCGCGCATCCTGATCCTGGATGAGGCGACGAGCTCACTGGATTCGGAAAGCGAGGCCATGATTCAGCATGGGTTGAGCTTCCTGATGCAGGGACGCACGACGTTTGTCATCGCGCATCGCCTGTCGACGATTCGCCGTGCGGATCAGATCCTAGTCATTGAGCAGGGCGAGATTCTGGAACGCGGAACACATGAAGAACTGTATGCGCTACGGGGACGGTACCGTGAGCTGTATGACCGGCAGCATGGGCTGGAACAGAATTTATTTCTGGCGCCGGGTGAAGGCGATATGGTGCCGGAACCAGCGGGCGCGTAGGATGCGGTGATGGCAATCGTGATTGAAGATCCCGAAGTTGAGCAGCGAATTGGCAAGCTGGCGGCAGGGCTGCATGTCAGCGCTGAGGAGATTGTGCGGGCCGCCGTACAAGATCGATGCAGGCGATTGGAGGCGCAACTGAAGGTGGATCCAGAGACCTTTGCGCGCCGACTGCAAGCCATGCGCGAAGTTCAGGAGTGGTACGCGAGTTTCGGAGACAAGGACCCCCGAACTCCCGATGAGATCATCGGCTACAACGAGTTCGGACTACCTGAGTGATGATTGTCGATACCTCCGTTCTTGTTGCCATCGTGAAACGGGAACCTGATGCTGAGTCCTGGGAGCGCAAGCTCGCAGAGTACGCGCGGTTGCGGCTGTCGGCTGCCAGCTATCTTGAAGCCGTGATGGTGATTGCTGGAACGGAACGCGAGCTAGACTTGTCGAGGTTCGACCGCTTCCTCCAAGAGATGCGCATTGAGATCGAAGTTGTGGATGAAGATCAAGTGCGGGTTGCGCGTGAGGCCTTCCTTCGGTTCGGGAAGGGACGGCACCCCGCGAGACTGAACTACGGCGATTGCTTCAGCTACGCACTTGCCGTGGTCCGAGATGAGCCCTTGCTGTTTAAAGGATACGACTTCAGTAAAACTGATGCACCGCGGATCCTGTACGGAGACACGGACGAAAGTCAGGTAGGCAGCTAGATCTCTACGCCTAACTCCCGGAGAAGAAAGGCGTAGTCGAAGGCGGTTTCTTTCAGGTAGTCGTAGCGGCCCGAAGCGCCGCCGTGGCCGGCCTCCATATTGGTGTGCAGCAGCAGCGGCTTGTCGGGGTTGGTCTTCAGCGTGCGCAGCTTGGCCACGTACTTGGCCGGTTCCCAATACATCACTTGCGAGTCGTTGAGGCTGGTTTTGACAAGGATGGCGGGGTAGTCGCCTTGACGCAGGTTGTCGTAGGGCGAATAGCTGCGCATGTAGTGGAAGGCCTCAGGCTCGTTAGGATTGCCCCACTCTTCGTACTCGCCGACGGTGAGCGGCAGGGACGCATCGAGCATGGTGTTGATCACATCGACGAAGGGGACATGCGAAAGCACGGCGCGGAAGAGCGTCGGCTTGCCCTGCGCGAGCGCGAGGTTGGTGACCGCGCCCATGAGCAGCCCGCCGGCCGAGCCACCTTCGATGGCGACGCGGTGGGGGTCTCCGTAGCCCTCCCTGACGAGATGCTCGACCGCTTCAACGAAGTCAGTGAAGGTGTTTCGCTTCTGCATCATCTTGCCCGCATCGTGCCATGGGTCGCCGAGTTCACCGCCACCGCGGATGTGCGCGTAGGCGAGCACGAGGCCGCGATCCAGCAAGGCAAGCCGTGATGCGCTGAACCCCAGCGGGAGCGGGTAGCCGTAGCTGCCGTAGCCGTACACATAGAGCGGGTTGGTGCTGTCCTTGTGGAACAGATCCTTGCGGTAGACCAGCGAGATGGGAACCTCGGTGCCGTCGTGGGCTTTGAACCAAAGGCGCTCCGACCCATAACGCTCGGCGCTGAAGTTGCCGGGGACGGGCTGCTGCTTCAGCAACGTAGACTCGCCCGCAGCGACGGTGTAGCGGAACACAGAAGCAGGGCGCGCGAGTGCCTGGTAGGCATAGCGATACGTCGTGGCGTTGAAGTCTAGGTTGATTTCACCGCCGGCAGAGTAGGCCGGGTCCGGAAAGCGGATGTCGCGCGGGGCGACCGGCTTGCCCGCCTCGTCGAGATCGAAGACGCGCAGCACAGGTAGGCCACGCTCACGATAGTTGGCGACCAGGAAGGACTGGAACAGGTCGATGTCGTGCAGCGGGGAGTCGTGGTGTTCGGGCAGCAGCTCTTCCCAGTGGTCGCGGCCGGGCGAGCCTACGGGTGTGCGAATGAGCCTAAATTGGTCCGCTTCGCGATTGGTGCGTATGTAGAAGAAGCCATCGCGATGATCGACGTCGTACTCCTCATCGTCGATGCGTTCGGCGATGCGGGTAAATCTCTCCATCGGCGTATCCGTGGGCAGAAACCAGGCTTCCGAGGTGGTATGGCTGCCGAGCCCGAGGATGAGGAACTTGCGGTCGCGCGTACGTCCGATGCTCAGGTTGAAACGCTCGTCGGCTTCGTGAAAGACCTCGGTGGACGCTTCGGTGCTGCCGACAGTGCGGCGCCACAGACGGTCTTCGCGCTTGGTCTGCTCATCTTCGGTGGCGTAGAAGAGGGTTTGCGCATCGGCAGCCCAGGCGACGGAGCCCACGCGCTCGGCGGTATCGGGAAGGTGTTCGCCGGTCTCAAGATTCTTGATGTGCAGCGTGTACTGGCGGAAGCCGGTGTTGTCGGTGGTGTAGGCCAGCAGTCGCGCATCGGGCGAAAGTGCGGAAGCGCCGACGGCCATGAAGGCTTGGCCCTTGGCTAGTTCGTTGACATCGAGAATGACGGTCTCTGCGGCTTTGTCAGCGGTGCCGTCCGCGCGCACGGGGCGGCGGCAGTAGCGGGCATACTGCTGGCCCTTCTCCGTGCGGCTGACGTATTCCCACGCGCCGTCGCGGTAGGGAACGGAGCTGTCGTCCTCCTGGATGTGGGACAGGATCTCGTCGTAGAGCGTCTTCTGCAGCGGCTCGGTACCGGTCATGTTGGCTTCGGTGTAGGCATTTTCGGCCTCAAGGTAGGCCGTAACGCGGGGCGTGCCCTTGTCGCGAAGCCAGGCGTAGTCGTCCTGCAGTTCGGTTTCGTGAATGCGGGTGGTGCGAGGATCACGTTCGGCGATGGACGGCTGGGCGGG
>CAXTRU010000173.1:0-7820 GCA_964246665.1 uncultured Acidobacteriaceae bacterium | reverse complement strand
GAATGATGGGGCGGGGGCAGGCGGGCCGGAGCTGCTGGCCATCAGCACGTATGAGAAAGGGCAGGCGTTTCTGCGGGAGGCCGCGCGGCTGGGGTGTCGCGTCACGCTGCTGACCACGCACAAGCTTTGGGGCGCCGACTGGCCGAAAGACGAGCTCGCCCATCTTGAGACCATGCCTGAGGATCTTGCGGCGGAAGCCGTGCTGCCGCATGTCACGCGGTTGGCCAAGTACCGCCGGTTTGCGCGTGTGGTGGCGCTGGATGAGTTCGACCTGGACACCGCGGCGCTGGTTCGCGAACATCTGCGGCTGCCGGGGATGGGGCGCAGCGCAACACGGCCCTTTCGCGACAAGCTGGCCATGCGGGAGACCGCGCGGGCGGCGGGCGTCGCTGTGCCGGAGTTTTCCGCGACGTGGAACCACGAGGAGCTGTGGCGTTTTTTGAGCAGCACCGAAGGCCCCTGGCTGCTGAAGCCGCGCGCCAGTGCGTCGGCGATCGGGATACAGAAGTTCAGCGATCCGAACGCGGTTTGGCCGATGCTGGAGCGGCTGGGCGATGAGGCGAGCCATCACCTGGTGGAGCGCTTCTTGCCGGGCGAGATCTTCCATGTGGAGGGACTCACGTGGCAGGGCGAGCTGAAGTTCGCGTTGCCGCATAGGTATGGCCAGCCGCCGTTTGAGACGATGCACTCCGGCGGGATCTTTTCAACGCGCACGCTGGAGCGTGAGGGTGAGCTGACCGAAGCGTTGGAGGCGATCCACGCAAACGTGGTGCGCGGGCTGGGGATGACCAGCGGGCCGACGCACAGCGAATTCATTCGCGCGCATGCCGACGGCAAGTTCTATTTCCTGGAGACCGCCGCGCGGGTTGGCGGGGCATACATCGCGGAGGTGGTGGAGGCGGCCGCCGGCGTGAACCCGTGGGTGGAGTGGGCGCGGATGATCGCTGCCGAAATGCATGGCGAGCCGTATGCGCTTCCGGCGATTCGCGAGGAGTATGCGGGCAGCGTGATCTGCCTTGCGAGGCAGGCGTGGCCGGACCTGACCTCATACGACGCGCCGGAGGTGGTGTACCGGCTCAACAAGCACCACCATGCGGGGCTGATTGTGCGGTCAGAGAGTGTGGAGCGAGTGAAGCATTTGCTGGAGGACTACAGCCGGCGGTTCTATGGTGACTTCTATGCGCGTATGGATGCGCCGGAGAAGCCGACGGCGTAAGGGTTTGTTTGGAAAGAGGCGAGAAGCAGGTTCCCCGTTGGGGATGACAAAAGAAAAAAGACCAAAGCAGGTTCCCCTTTTGGGGAATGACAAAGAAAGAAAAGGCGAGAAGCAGGTTCCCCGTTCGGGGAATGACAAAAGAGAGGAAAGGGGCGAAAAGCAGGTTCCCCGTTCGGGTAATGACAAAAGAAAAAAAGGGGTGAAAAGCAAGGTACTCGTTCGGGGTTATGACACTTGACGCGACATACAGCCAGATAGGCATTTGGCAGAGAGCGATGAAGCTAAGTCGGCTCATGTACACTGGCCGCACCTTCGCCCCGTTTCGAGTGCAGACCGATGAGCTTTGCTGAATCGACGCAGATTGTGCCGCAGACGATGTCGCTGGAAGAGCAGATTGCCCGCTTGCAGGCGCTGCTGGAAGCGTCTCGGCAGGTGCACTCGACCATTGCGGTGGACGAGGTGATGCTGCAAACGGCGCGTGTGCTGGTGCGCGAGTTGGAGATGGAAGGCGCGGGATTTTTGTCCGCAGAGACTGGAAAGCTGCTCGCCTCCTATGGGACGTTGCCGGAGGATTCCTACGAGAGCTGTCGCCACTTCGAGCTGCTGGCCAAGGATGGCGCGCTGCTGGCCAGGCTGGTGGTGACCAGCGCGGCAGGCTGCCAGCTAACGATGTATGAGCAGGATTTTATTGAAGGGCTTGTGTTGCAGGCCGCCGTTGCGCTGGAGAATGCGCTCTATCACGAGCGGGATCTGCAGTGGGCGCGGGTGCAGCAGGACATGGAAGCGGCGCGCGGGATTCAACGCTCGCTCTTGCCCAAGAAGATGCCGATCATTCCGGGTATCAGTGTCGCGGCGAAGACGGTGACCTGCTACGAGGTGGGTGGCGACTACCTGGACGTGGTTGACCTGCCGGATGGCTCGCACCTGTTTGTGGTGGCCGATGTGGCCGGCAAAGGGCTGGCGTCGGCAATCGTGGCCACCAGCTTCCGGTCGGCGTTTCGTGCGCTGACGACCCAACCCATTCCGCTGGTGGAAATGGTGAACCGCGTGGGCCAGCACCACTGGGAGGAAGGCCAAGAGTCGCGGCGGCGGTACGTGACGGCGATCTTTGCGCGCTTCTACCCGGATGGGGCATTGCTGGAAGTGGTGAACGCCGGGCACAATCCAGCGACCTTGCTCGCGGAGGACGGATCGGTGCGGATGATTGAAGCTTCAGGAACACCGTTGGGCTTGTTGCCGGGCATGCAATACACCGCGGAACGGTACGCCTTTCCACCCGGGGCGCGGTTGCTGCTGTACACCGACGGCCTCACCGAGGTCTTCCAGGGTGAGGAAGAGTTTGGCGCGGAGCGGTTGGTCGAAGCGTTTCGCGAGCTGGCGACGTGGGATGCGTCGGAAAGTTTGCAGGCGTTGTGGGCCAGCCTGCAGCAGTTTTCTACCGGCGGCCCACAGACGGATGACATGACAGCGCTGGCGGTGATCCATCAGCCCGGCAGCGCCCGGAAGGCTGGGGAGGCGATGTCAAACGCATGAAGAACGGGAGTTCCGTCGAGGTGCGTTTGCCCTCGGAGATGGGTTTTGAAAAGGTGGCCATGTGCACGGCCGCCGGCATGGCCGGCCTGATGGGCTTTTCCCACGATCGCATTGAAGATTTGAAAACCGCAGTGGCGGAGGCGTGCATCAATGCCATCGAGCACGGGAATCAGTCCAAGCAGGAGCTCCCCGTCGAAGTAATTCTTTCGCGATCCGAGGATGAGCTCGAGGTTCGCGTGATCGATGATGGACAGGGCGTGAGCGATGCACCCCACTCACCCGACATCGACCGCAAGATGCTGGGGGAAGAGGATCCGCGCGGCATGGGCATGTTCCTGATCCAGGCATTGGTGGACGAAGCGGAGTGGCACAAGGGACCGCCCGGCAAAAGCTATGTGCGTTTGCTGATCCGGTTGAGTAAAGAAGAAGGAGAAACGAAGTAATGCAGGCTTCGACCAAGGTCACGCGGCGGACGGCCACCGGCGGATCGGGAGATCCGGTAGCGGTATTGGCGTTTGCCGGCGACATTTCCTCCACATCAAAGGAGCCGATCCTGGAAGGCTACAAAGAGGTCGGCACCACGCCGGCCAAGATGCTCCTGGACTTCAAGGGCGTGGACTACATCAACTCATCGGGTATCGCGATCATCATTCAACTGCTGCTGGAAGCGCATAAGGCCGGGCAGCGCACCATCGGCATCTTCGGTCTGACCCCGCACTTCAACAAGGTGTTCACGATGGTGGGTGTTGCCAAGTACGCGGCGATCTCACAGGATGAAGCGACCGCGCTGGGCAAACTGTAGAGGGCAAGAACCGGCATGGGCAGCAAGCCGAAGCGCCGGTGGTGGCAGTGGGTTTCCCCGCCGCGGGCACAGCGATGGGTCCTTCTGCTCGCCTGCGTTCTCATCGGCGCGACGGCCAGCCATGCCCAGCGCTTGAGCGTCCCCGTCGTCGATGGAACAGGTCTGGGTCGCAGCGTGCGCTTGCCAGAGGCGTGGCGCGCGGCGCCGGGAGACGACCCGCACTGGGCCGCGCCGAGCTTCCATGACAGCGACTGGATCCCGCTCAAGGCCGAGCAGGCCCTTGCAGCGAACTTCGGCGATGTGCGGTCCATCTGGTACCGCCTCCACGTAGACGTCCCTCCCAACCGGCCGCCAGTAGCGCTGTACGTTGAAGGGCTCTACTTCAACTACGCCGTCTTCGTGAACGGCGTGCAGATCGGGCAACAGGGGTCTCTGGACCCGGCACAGGGAAATCAGCTTCACCCGCCACAGGGCTTTCGCATCCCGCCCGAACTTATTGACCAGAGTGCCGGGCACCTGGTGATCGCCCTCCACATCTCCAGTGGGCCCGTCGGCTTCTTGGGCTTTGCGCCGTTTGGCTCAGCGGCTCACCTTGAGCTGACCGGCATGGACGAGGTCCCCCTTCGCGAGAGCTTCCGCCTGGCGCACCAGTGGAGCGAGCCTTTTGTGATCGCCGGCCTGAACCTGCTGGTGTGCCTTTGCGCCCTGGTGATCTGGTGGTCATTGCGCGAACAGAAGGAATACCTGCCGCTGGCCATCTGGACGTTGTGCAATGTCCTGGCGGTTGCGATCAACTTCGCCGGCCAACACACCGGGGCCGCTCCCGCGAGCCCCCTGGTGCTTGCGCACGTCAGTGTGGAAGCGATCAGTGCTGTGGCGGAGATGGAGTTTGTCCGGCTGCTGCTGAAGAGGCGCGCGGATGCGCTGTGGCTCAGCCTGGAGGCTGCCGCGTTTGCCATCTTCTTCTTCGAGCCGCTGCTGGCTACCGGCCGGCTTTCGCTGCGACTGGCGGCCACCGTTGTGTTTACCCGACCGCTGATCACGGAGGTTTTTCTCTGGCTGATGCTGTTGCGGGGTGCGCTGCGTGGCAATCGCGATGCGCCTTTGCTTCTCCTGCCAGTCGGACTGTGGTCCATCGCCGACGTGTATGGCATTGTGCAGAGCATCGTGTTCTCCAGCGCCAAGGTGCTTTGGCCGGACCTGCCCAAACTGCACCTGTTCAGCTATACCGTGCAGTTTGCAACCGTGGCTGACGGTTTGGGCATGTGTTCGCTGGTGCTGATCATTCTGCGGCGCACCATACGGCTGACGCGCGAGCGTGCGGATCTGGCGGCCGAGGTCGCTGCCGCGGAAGAGCTGCAGCTGTTGCTGATGGCGCGGGCATCACGGCCTACGCCGGGCTACCGTGTGCAAACGGAGTACCGCCCCATGCAGCAGGTCGGCGGCGATTTTTTTCTGGTTCAGCCCTGCGAAGAGGACGACACGCTGGTGGCCATTGTGGGCGATGTGTCCGGCAAGGGGCTGCAGGCAGCGATGCGTGTTTCGATGATTCTGGGCGTGCTGCAGCGGAGTGTGATGGGCGAACCGGACCGCGTGCTGGAAACCCTGAACAAGGCGCTGCTGGCGCAGGGTGACCTGGGCTTTACCACGGCCTGCTGCGTGCGCCTGGAAGGCGATGGCAGCTTCTGTTTCGCCAATGCCGGCCACCTCGATCCCTATGTGGACGGCAAGGAGCTCCCAACCGAAGGCGCGCTGCCTTTGGGCATCGATGCGGACGCGCGCTACCCGGTACAGTGCGGGCGCTTGTTGCCCGGACAACGCATGATCCTGCTTCCCGACGGCATTTTGGAAGCGCGCAACAAGCAAGGCGAGCTGTTCGGCTTCCAACGCACAGCGGAGCTGGTGTGCCTGGAGACTGCCGCGATCGCCGACGTGGCGCAACGGTTCGGGCAGGAAGACGACATCACGGTGCTGTCGCTGGCGCTGGCTTAGCGGGCAGGAAATGTGTCGGGGCAAGCGAAAAGGCCGGGGGTGGGCGGCGGGCGGTTGCGGGGGGAATGGGTTGGGGGTCTTTAATGGGGGGGGGCAATGCCAACCGGCGGGGGGGGGGCGCGGGCCTTTTCCGGGTGCAAAGCGTTTCGCTTTAAGCGAAGGACTTGATGGCGTCCTGCTCGTTCTCCTTCACGTCGAAGACAGTGAGGAGCTTCGTGATCACGAGGAGGTCGCGAACCTTCTTGGTGAGGTTGAGAAGCTTGAGCTCGCCGCCGGCGTTCTTGACCGTGGTGAAGGCGCTGACGAGTTCGCCAAGGCCAGCCGAGTCGATGTAGTTCACGTCAGCGAGGTTCAGCAGGATCTTTTTGGAGCTGGAAAGCGCGTCCTGCACTCCGCCCCGCAGCTTGCCGCTGGCTTCGCCCAGCGTGATCTTGCCGCTGAGGTCGAGAACCGTTACACCGTCTACTTGCCGAACCTTTGTGTCCATGTTTAGCTGGTCGCCTCCAAATGCTTGTGTTTGATCAACGTAACTTGTGTGCCTGGCTGTAGCTGGCGAAAGTGTACCTCATCCATGATGGCGCGCATCAGGAAAACGCCGCGCCCGGAGCTACGGAGCAGATTGGCGGGATCGAGCGGGTCTGGAAGCGTTTCCGGGTCGAGCCCCTCGCCCATGTCGCCGATGCAAATGGTCAAGGTTTCGGCGGAGCGGCCCACCGTGGCGTTGACCTGCTTTTCCGGCGCGAACTTATTGCCATGCTTGCAGGCGTTGATCGCCGCCTCGCGGGTGACCATGGCGATGTTGCTGGCCGTGTCCTCGTCAAAGCCCATGCGGCCGGCCATGCTCTCGACGGTGCTCTCAATCTCGGCGACGCTGTCCAGCGTGGAGGGGAGGTGCAGCTCCACGTGTTCTAGCAGCGGCGAGGGCTGTGGCTTCGCGGCGTTGTCCATGCGGTGGCTCGGGCTTCGTGGGATCGTACAGGCGACCGAACCGGCAGGGGCCGCGTTGTGTTGCCGATGATAGCAGAGGGTCACACGCCGGCGAAGGCCGCACGGTTGCGTGCCTGGCTGAAAATCTTTGGCGATCTCAAGAACGCATGCGTCCCAAAAAGGAAACAGGAAGCCGAAGCTTCCTGGTGAAAGGTGGTGCCGTTTTGAATTAGTGTGCGGCTTTGAGACGCGTGACCTGATCGGCCTGCGGTCCCTTGTCCCCTTGCACCACGTCATACTCGACCAGCTCGCCTTCCTTCAGGCTTTTGTAGCCGTCGGTTTGAATTGCCGAGTAGTGAACAAAGACATCTGGACCGCCGTCGCGTCCCAGAAATCCATACCCTTTCGCGTTGTTGAACCAGCGTACGGAGCCTTGAAACTGTGCCATGGCAGATACCCCCAAAGTGCTCTGATGAGAGCGAATATCCAAAGAGTAACAAGCACAAAGCACCGCCGTAACTAGGGGAAGCACTAGCCGCAGCGGTGCTTGCGTGAAGGCCGGAGCCCAATTGTTGCAGTTTTCTCGCGGCTTAGATGCCTGCGCTGTCCAGAGCAGAGATACTGCGGGCGCCCCTAACGCCACACCCTGCGGACGTGCGCGAAGCTGCCGTGCGCGGCGTTCAGGTAGGCAAGCTGCTTTTGCTCCTTGCGCGCCCGGGCCACAGAATCCAGCACAAGACCGCAGACCAGCGATAAAAACGAGAGCATCATGATGCCCGTGGCAAGCACGCCGGTGGGGAGCCGCGGCACCAGGTGCGTGCGGCGAAACTCCACAAACAGCGGAAAACCAAGCACGATGCTGGTCAGAAACAGAAGCACAGCGATCAGCGAGAAGAACTGGAGCGGACGTTCTTCCTTCACCAGGTGAAGGATGGTGAGAAAGATGCGGGCGCCGTCTTTGTAGGTGCTCAGCTTCGAGGTGGACCCGGCGGTGCGGTCGCGGTAGGGCGTTGCCAGCTCGCCGAGCGGCATGCGCAGCTCAAGCGCATGGATGGTCAGCTCGGTTTCGGTTTCAAAGCCGGCGCTCAGGGCAGGGAAGCTCTTAACGAAGCGCCGGCTGAAGGCGCGATAGCCGGAGAGCATGTCCGTGATGCGCTTGCCAAAGATGCGCGTGACGATGCCGGTCAGCAGGACGTTGCCGAAGCGGTGGCCGCGGCGGTAGGCCGCCTGGATCTGCGTGACACGTGTGCCGGTGACCATGTCGTAGCCGCGCTCCAGCAGGAGGTCGATCATGGCCGGTGCGCTCCCGGCGTCGTAGGTGTCGTCGCCGTCGACCAGGACGTACACATC
>CAXTRU010000172.1:7404-7868 GCA_964246665.1 uncultured Acidobacteriaceae bacterium | reverse complement strand
GGATTTGGGTGACCTGATCTTCGGTCTTGGGTGTGGACTGGACGCCGAAGCCGGGGGTGGAGCCGGAGGAGCCGGGCTTGAGATTGGTATGGGCGGCGACGAATTTGAGGAGATCGAGGGCGATGTCTTCGGAGCGGCGGAGTTGCGGGGTGTTGCTGAGATCCATGGTGGGTGAGGCCTTTCGTTGTCTTTGGTGATGGTAGTTGGGCGAGTGTGAAGGTGCAACGGCGGTGGATGTGGATGGAAAAGCGGGTTTCCCGTTCGGGGAATGACAAAGAAAGAGAGGGAGGACGAAGACAAACGGGGTGAAGGTGGGTCGTGGGTTGGGAAAGCGGGTTCCCCGTTCGGGGAATGACAAAGAAAGACAGGAGGGATGGAGAAGAACGGGTGATAGTGGCGTTGTGGGTTGGGGAAGCGGGTTCCGCGTTGGGGTAATGACATGAGAGAAGAAAGGAGGAGGGGTG
>CAXTRU010000172.1:0-7394 GCA_964246665.1 uncultured Acidobacteriaceae bacterium | reverse complement strand
GGTTTGTGGGGTTGCTGTTTTGTTTTTGAAAATTTTTTTGTAAGGAGGATTTGGGGGATGGGGTGGGTTGGTGGTTTGTTAAGCAGGTTCCCGGTTGTGTGAATGACAAAGAAAGATGGGCGGTTTGCGGCTGTTGCGGTTTGAAAAGCTTTGGCCCGATGGGAATGTGGGAGCATCATAAGAGAACGGTGTTTGCCGAGGGCATGCGCCGGGAGACTCCCCCTATGAGCGAAAACGGAATGAAGAACGGCAACGGCAATGGCGCCTCAGCGCAGGCCGGCCAGACGAGCGGTCAGGTGCTGACCACGCGGCAGGGGCATCCTGTCTATGACAACCAGAACTTACGGACAGTGGGCAGCCGCGGACCCGCGGTGCTGGAGAACTACCACTTCCTGGAGAAGATTACGCACTTTGACCGGGAGCGCATTCCGGAGCGTGTGGTGCATGCGCGCGGTGTGGCGGCGCATGGGTACTTTGAGCCAACGGGCAAGGTGGGCGACGAGCCGGTGGCCAAGTACACCCGGGCTAAGCTGTTCCAGACGCCGGGCAAGCAGACGCCGATCTTTACACGATTTTCCACGGTGGTTCATGGTGGGCACTCGCCTGAGACGCTGCGTGATCCGCGGGGCTTTGCGGTGAAGTTTTATACCGAAGATGGGAACTGGGATCTGGTCGGCAACAACCTGAAGGTTTTCTTCATTCGCGACGCGACGAAGTTCCCGGATATGGTGCACGCGTTTAAGCCGGATCCGGTCACCAATCGGCAGAGCGATCAGCGGTTCCAGGACTTCCTAGCGAACACGCCGGAGTCGACGCATATGTCGACATTCCTGTTTTCGCCGTGGGGCATCCCGGCGAACTACCGCATGATGCAGGGTTCGGGCGTGAACACCTACAAGTGGGTGAATGCGCAGGGCGAGGCCGTGCTGGTGAAGTATCACTTTGAGCCGAAGGTCGGTATCAAGAACCTGACCGCGGAAGAGGCGAGCAAGATCCAGGGTGAGAACTTCAACCACGCGACACAGGATTTGTACGACGCGATCGAGAAGGGCGACTTTCCCGAGTGGGAGATGTTTGTCCAAACGATGAGCGATGACGAGCATCCGGAGCTGGACTTCGACCCGCTGGACGCGACGAAGCTTTGGCCGAAGGAGCAGTTCCCGTGGAAGAGCGTCGGTAAAATCGTGCTGAATCGCGTACCGGACAACTATTTCGCGGAGACAGAGCAGGTGGCGTTCGGGACGGGTGTGCTGGTTGATGGTCTGGACTTCAGCGACGACAAGCTGCTGGTTGGGCGGACGTTCAGCTACTCCGATACGCAGCGGTATCGGGTGGGGACGAACTACCTGCAACTGCCGATCAACCGCCCGAAGGTGCCTGTGTACTCGGGGCAGCGCGATGGGCAGATGACGTTCGATGTGAACCATGCGCCGGGGCAGAATCTGCATGTGAATTATGAGCCCACGGATCTGGGTGGTTTGACGGAGGCTCCGCGGGCTGGGGCTGAGTATCAGCCTCGTTATGAGGGGCGGCTTGTGCGTCAGAAGATTGACCGCGAGAACAACTTCAAGCAGGCAGGCGATTTGTGGCGTGAGATGACGGAGGAGTACCGCGCGGAACTGGTCAGTAATCTTGCCGGCGCCCTGGCGAACTGCCTGCCGATCACGCAGCAGAAGCGCATTGAGCAGTGCACGAAGGCTGATCCGGAGTACGGACAGCGGGTGAAGGACGCGCTGGATAAGAAGCTTGGGATGAACAAGCAGGTGGTGGAAGGAAAGGCTGTCCAGGAGGCGCAGGAAGAGGCGCTGGTGGGGAGTGCTTACTAAGTCACCTATGGTTGCAGGAAACGGCCAGCCTTCCTAAGGGCTGGCCGTTTTGTTTGTGCGAGGTTGCGTGGTATTTCGGCGATGTTGGTAGGGTTGAACGTGTGGTGAGTCGCGGGAGAGACAGCGGACCCATTTAGCCAAGGTGACGGTGAGACGCAGACTTCTTTCGGGAATGACAAAAAGATCCCCTTAGGGCAGCACAACGATTTTGCCGCCCGCCTTGTTGCTGTCCATGAGCTGGTGCGCTTCGACGATTTGGTCGAGGCGGAAGACCTTGCCGATCTGGATAGGGAGTGAGCCGTCTGCTACCTGGTCGACGAGTTTCTGGAACGGCATGGCTATGAAGTCGGCGGACTCGCCGGTGTAAACGGTGAGGGCGACGGCGCTCGGGATGATGTTCATGGGTGCGAAGTCGTCAAAGGACCACTTGTTGCCGACGATGCCGGTCATGCAGACGATGCCGCCGGTTTTGGTGCACTGAAGCGAGTCGGGGATGGTGGTGACGCCGATGAGTTCGAGGACTTTGTCGAAGCCTTCGGGTGCGGCCTTGCGGACGGTTTCGGCGACCGCGCCGGAGTCGATAAAGATTTGTTGCGCGCCTACTTTGCGGAGCAGGGTTTCGCTGGCTGGGTTGCGGGTGGTGGAGGCGACGAAGTTGCCGGCTTTGCTGGCGATGGCTGCGGCTGCGAGGCCGATGGAGGTTGTACCGCCGCGGATGAGGAGACGGTCGCTGGGTTTGAGTTGGAGGGCCTTGTAGAGCGAGCCCCAAGCGGTTTGCAGCATTTCTGGGATGGCGCCGAACTGCTCCCAGGAGAGGGTGGTCTTGACGGCCTGGACCTGCCTGGCGGGGACGCAGGTGTATTCGGCGTAGCCACCGTCGAAGTCGCGACCCATGCCACCCATGACGGTGGCTACGGTTTGGCCGGGTTGGAACTCGCCGCCGGGTGCGCTTTCAACCTCACCGACGGCTTCGATGCCGAGGACGCGAGGGAACTTGACGTTGGGTGATTGGCCGAGGCGGGTAAAGAGTTCGGAGCGGTTGATGCCGAAGGCCTTGACGCGAATAAGGACCTGGCCGCTGGCCGGCGTGGGGATGGGCAGCTGTTCGAGCTTGAGGACTTCTGGGCCGCCGGGCTCGTGGATGACTGCGGCCTTCATGGTTTTAGGCATGGTGCTTTCTCCTGAGTGAGGCGGCGGTGTCTGGTTGTGAGGTCTGAGCGATTGTTCTTTTGGTGGGGTTCGAGATGTGAGGTTGGAGGTTTGAGACGTGATTCAAGCGCTCAGACTGCGTTCAGAGGTGATCACGGGTGATGTTGAGCTGTGAGCTTTGAGGGATTCAGCTTTGAGTGGTGCTTCGGCTTTGAGCTTGAGGCTGAGTTTAGGACTGGTCTTCGGGGAATAGCAGACGGCGGGTTGTGGATGTGTTGTTGCTGAGGGTCTGGGATGACGATGGGGGCTCGTAGGCGATCTCGAGCATGGTGTTGAGGGATTGCTTCAGCTGGGCGAGAGCGGAGCGGACGATGCCCCAGTCGATACCCTTGCCTTCTCCGGCTTGCGTTGGCCAGAGGTGCTCATCGCGGGTGCCGTGGTTGTCGTGAAGGTGCAGCTCGGTGAGTCGCTTGCCGAAGATGGCGAAGGCCTCTGGGAGCGCGTCTTTGAGGGCGGCGTCGCCCCACTGTTCGCGGAGGAGTTCGCGGGCGGAGCGATCGTAGCCGGTCTCGTCGGGCAACACGGGTTGCGCCAGGTGAGCATGGCCGGTGTCGAGGCAGAAGCCGACGGTGTCGAAGTGACCGACACGGGTGATTTCAACGAGATGGGCGGGGGTGGCGAGCTCATTGTTGAGGTTTTCAAGGAGCAGTTGCACGCCAAGAGGTGTGGCGAAGGCCTTGAGGTGCTCGATGGCGGTGAGGGAGAGGTCGAGCGATTCCGTGGACCAGCGATCATCTTTGAGGCCGAGGTGAAGGACGCAGGAGCGGAACGGGATCTGTTCGGCGGCTTCGAGGGCGCGTTTGACTTCGTCCATGGCGAGGATGCGCTCGGACTTCATTCGCGAGACGAGGTTGAGGGTTGGTTGGGTGTGGCGAGACCACGCGGCTTCTTCGGCCTCGGTAAAGAGGGGCATGTGCATGGTTGCAGCGATGGGATTGGCGCGGAACCAGTTCGCGATCTCGCGGACGGTGTTGCGCTGCGTGAAGTCGAAGTGGTGACGGGCGGCGAAGACCTCGATGGTTTCGGCACCGGCGCGGTGCAGCGTGTCGAGGTGGGCCGGGCTGAGGCGGTCAGGGAAGAAGATGTGTGTGGAGATGCCTAGGGGCATGTTCTTACGGTAGCGCACGAGGCGGGTGTGGACTTTGTGAATGGAGGACGAATGCGATTGATTGCGCGAGGGTGGGTGCTGATCGGGTTAGCGATGGCGCTTGTTCTGGGTGTGCCGATGTATGGGCAGTTGGCGCTAACGACCGTGGCTGACACGGTGTACAGTGCGAACGGCTCGCCGGCGCAGGGTACGGTTGTGGTGAGTTGGAGTGCGTTTACGACGGCGGCGGGCAAGAGCGTGGCGGCGGGACAGACGTCTGCGGCGATCGGTGGGAATGGAGCGCTCACGATTGCCCTTGCGCCGAACGCGGGAGCGACACCGACGGGGTCGTACTACACGGCTGTGCTGCACCTGAGCGACGGGACGACGAGCCGCCAGTATTGGGTGGTGCCGGTGAGCGCGAGCCCGGTGGCTTTGAGTGGGATTCAGAACTCGGTGCTGCCGACCAGTGTGGCCATGCAGACGGTGAGCAAGGCCTATGTGGACCAGGCGATTGCTTCGGCGGTGACAACGGGAGTTGCGCCTGGGGTGGTGACCAGCCCGACCTATGTGCAGAAGAGCGGCGACACGATGACGGGACCGCTGGTGCTGCCGGGAGACCCCGTGAGCGCTTTGCAAGCGGCTGACAAGCACTACGTGGATGTGAACCTGGCCGCGCTGGGCGGTGGGTCGGCACAGAAGGTGAGCACGTTGCCGAGCGCATCGCAGACGGTGGTGCAGCCTGCGGGCACGGTGCTGGAGATTAACGATCTGGATGGGGTGCTGGACGCTTCCGGCTGGTTGTCAGGTAATGGCAACAACGGTGTGGGGAACGCGCTGGGGAGCAGCAACTGCACCAGCGGGTGTGAGGTTTCGGTAAGTCAGAACTACCCGGGGGTCGATGGTTTGCCGGGCGGCGGTTTGCCGTTTGGGACACATATTATCGATCACCGTGGGGGTGCTGACTTCGAGGTGCAGCAGGATCCGTTGCCGGCCACGGGAACGTCGAGTATTGGGACGACGCTGACGCAGGTGACGACGCGTACCGCACAACAGATGCACGCGGCGCGACCGAGCACCGGGGCTAACAGCATTTTGATGAGCCTGTCGCATAGCGCGCTGATGGGTGGATCGAACCAGTTTCCGGGAGACGTGGAAGCGGCGCCCTACAGTAAGAGTAACTACGGCGTTCTGGACATGAAGGGCAACTACAACACGCAGGGCCAGCATGTGCAGATGGGCAATTTCGTGAACTGCTATGCCGTGGGCGATTGCCTGGCGGGTGGCCAGTTCATCACCAGTTCCGGCGGCTTCAGGGATGAGGCGGATGAAGGGGCACATCCTTTCGATCTGCAGATTACGGAAGATTCGCAGACCTTTCAGGGCACGTGCAGCACGGGCTGCTCGACCGGTTCGACCAGCCTTGCGGTGACGCCGACGGCGCACGCTGGAACGCAGGGTGATGGGCGGTACTTGATCGATAAGAACCCGAAGAAAGTGATTACGACGGGATCGATTGTGGGAGCAGCAGGGGACCTACTGCCATTTGTGCAGTTTAGCGGAACGAACTTCCCTGTGAGCACGCAGTTGGTGACAGCCGCCGCAGCAACGTCGCAGGCGGGCAATCTTGCGCCGGGGACGGTGACGCTGCCGATTGCGACAAGCGGGCTCCCCAGCAACTATGCGACGAGCACCGCGGCGTTGCCGAAGACGAGTGGGATTGCGTGTGTCGCGGATCAGGGGTCGTTCCCTAACTTTGAGACGGCCAGCTTTTCCGTCGTGGATGCGAATCATCTGCAGCTGACGCTGAACAAGGTTCACCGGAGCGGAGCGATTGTTGCTGTCGGTGGGCTTTGTGGGTATGGCCTGGAACAGGTTGCGGACACGATGGGCGCAGTACGGCAGGTGTTCCCGGTGGTGGGGTCGCCGACGGGGAATGAGGTGTATTACACGGCTGCGCTGACGTACACCCTGGGGGTGAGCGGTGGGGTGAGCACGGGTGGGTTTCTGACAGCGTCGGCTCCGATTGCGAGCGCGACGCGCAGCGGCAATGTGGTGACGTTGAACCTGTCGCAGCCGCTGCAGTATGACATGAACGGGTTGAGCATGACCGTGAGCGGCGTGGCGGATGCGACGTACAACGGGACGTTCACGGTGACAACCACCGGATCATCGTCGCTGACGTATGCGGCCAGCGGTACGGATGGAAGCAGCAGTGGAGGCACGGTCAGCTTTGCCAATGGGAGCTATGCGCTGTACCCGATGGCCGAGGTGCTGAATGTATACAACCCAGCTTCGGCGAGTGTCGACGGCGCATTCACCCTGGCGGCGAACAATGTGGCGTGGGCTGCGGGCGATCCGGTGGAAGAGCCGCATTATTACCAGCAGGTGACGTATGGCGATACGGAGTACATCACCCAGTTTGTTCCGCGGCCTACGTCGTATGTTTCTGCCGGTAAGCTGTATGGCGGTCAATTGGGGCCGGGTGCCCGAGGGTGGCAGATTGCCAATGCCGTGCCAGCCAACAACTACCTGGGCGCGGGTGGAACGCATCAGCCACCGGATACGGCGTACATGGCGACGGGGGTGTGGCGCAATGCACTTGAGGTGGACGCAGGCACCGAAGCACTGATGCGTGTGCACTGCAATTTACGGGCTTGCAACCGCTGGGATTCAGGTTATGCGCTGTTTGCCATGGACCGAAACGGTGGTGTTGAGGACTTCCTGTTCTACTATCCGCAGAATAGTTCGGCGCAGTGGATTCTTGGAGGAACGTCGTACACGTTTTCGCCTTCGGGGTTTAGCGCGGGGAACATCACGGCCAATGCGCTTTCCGCGACCAACCTGACGGCGGCAAACTTCACGACAGCGACGCTAAGGACAGGGGCGAACGGCAACGCGCAGATTGCTGCGGGAGGAAGCTCCGGGTACAGCAACTTTACGCTGAACGGGAACAACAACGACGGCGGACGACTGGGGTTCATCGGGGGTGGAGGCGGAGATCCGAACCTGTACCTCGATGTTCCTGGCGGGGGACAGTTTGAATTTCGCTTTGGGTCCATTTTCGCCTCGAGCACGCTCGGCGCGGGAGGCCTGAGCACACCGCGCGTGACGGCGCAGAGCGTGGTTTCGGGCAATGCGGGCAATACGGATGTTGCGGGTCAGCTGACGCTGGCGGCGGGGAGTACAAACTCGAGTGGATACAACTTCACTGGCGGGTACGCTTCGGCACCGGTGTGTATGGTGCAGCCGCAGAGTGCGTCGCCCGCTGC
>CAXTRU010000171.1:679-7884 GCA_964246665.1 uncultured Acidobacteriaceae bacterium | reverse complement strand
GTGATGTCGCCCGTGGGTGAGGCCACGCCGATGTACGGGATGGTCACCGTGACGGGCGTTGTGGCCGCGCCGTAGGTGCCGCTGCCCGTAGCCTTGTCCGTGGTGGTCGCCGGCGCCGCGCTGATCACGACGGTGCCCGTGCCGTTGCTGCCGAGGTAGTTGCCGGTGTTGCCCTCGGAGGCCTGGCTGATGTTGATTGTGTTGTTGCCGGTCGGCTCATTGGCCGTGGCCAGCGTGATGGTGCAGGTGAGCACCTGCTTGGCCGCGGTGCAGGTGGATGCGTGCACGGTGGCCGTGTTCTTGGGGGAGGCACTGTCGAAGATCGTGACATCCCCGACCGGTGCGACTGCGCCCGCATAGGGGATCGTCACGGTGACCGGTGTGTTGGCTGCGCCGTAGGTATTGGAGCCGCTGGCACTGTCGGTCGTGGTCACGGCCGCCGGGCTGACGTTCTCAAACAGCACAGCGGAAGCCGGGCTGTAGTTACTGTCGCCACCGTAGTTGGCGGTGATCTTGTCATTGGGGCCGACCGGCAACTGGTTCGTCTTCAGCGTGGCGACGCCGTTGCTGTCGATGGTGCCCGTGCCCAACGGCTGCGACCCGACGTAGAAGGTGACCGTGCCCGTGGGCGCGACGCCGCCCAGCACCTGCAGCGTGTCGGTAAAGGTGACCTGGTCGCCGTAGCCCGGATTCGGGGTGGAGGCCGTCAGGTTGTTCCCGTAGCCCGCAGCCTTGTTGACGATCTGCGAGATGGCCGGCGAGGTCGACACGGCGTAGCTGGTCGCACCGTTGTACCCAACCGTGATCGGGTGCCCGCTGGTGTTGACGCCAAGCGTCGTGGTGGTGAAGGTGGCCGTGCTGGCGTTGCCGTTGCCCGGCGTCAACGCTACATTCTGCGCGATGGGTGTGCCGTTGTCGTAGAAGGTTACCGTGCCGGTGGGCGCGCCGGTGCCGGGGTTCGAGGTCACCGTGCCCGTGAACGTGACCGAGGTGCCGAAGGTGGAGGTGTTATTGGTCGAGGACGAGACGACGCTGCTGGAGGTCGCGCCCGGCGCAAGCGTCAAGGTACCCGTACCGGTTCCCGCGGTGTAGTTCGCGTCCGCTGTGGAGGTCACGGTGATGGTGTTGGCACCTGCTGCCAAGCCCGGGTAGGTGGGGTAGGAGGCCGTGCAGGTTTCTGTGCTTCCGGAGGTGGTGCACTTGCCTGCCACCGCCGCGTTGCTGCCCACCACAAAGCTCACCGCACCGGTGGGGACCACACCACCGCCGCTGATGGTCGCCGTCAGGGTGGCGTTCTGCCCCAGGGTGCCGGACACATTGGCCACGGTGACGGTTTGCGCGCCGGCGGTGCCGACGCCGGAAAGATTGATGAACTGGAAGGAGCCGGCCACGTTGGCCGAGTTATCGGTCGTCTTGACCTGACCGTTGATGGTGCCATTGGGGCTGGCGACGGTGGGGGTGAACTCCACCACCTGCGTGCAGCTGGCGCCGGCGTTCAGCACAAGGGGGGTGGTTGACGAAGGCGTCAGCGGCGGGCAAGTCGATGAGGGGTCGTAGGTGTAGTTGATCGACGTGCTCGGGTTGACGCCGCCGGGGTTCGCCGCAGGCGGAGAGATGGTGAGGGGCGCAGTGCCGTCGTTCTCCAGGGTGACCGTTTGCGATGCACTGGTCTGCCCGACAGCGGTGTCCGGGAAGGTTAGCGAGTAGAAGCTGCGCGTGTACGCCTGAAGCGTCGTGTTGCTGTAAACCGTGTAAAAGTCGCCATCCGGGGTGATGTACAAGCTGTCACCGCCCGGCACGGACAAAGAGGCGGGCGTGGACGTGTAGTTGCCTGCAGAAAACCGAAGCAGGTTGAACGTGCCACTACCGGTGGTGCCGGGGATCGTCGTGGCGACGTAGAGGCTGCCTGCAGCGTCCTGCGCAATGGCATGCGGCGCCGTGGTCGACCCGAGGTTATACAGCACGGTCGGCGTGCTTGCTCCCGCAGGCACCTCATACAGGATGCCGTTGTTGTAGTCCGGTGCAAAGGTGTTGCCGCTGGCATCCGTGATGGCGCCCACGAAGCGTGCTCCGCTGGGAGCATTGGCGAGCACCGAGACGACGTGGCTCCCCGAGGCGACCTGCAGGAAGTAGTTGGACTCCGGGGTATACGAGGTGGGATACAGGTTGCCGGCGGCGTCCGCGCTCAGGTGATCGTCCGTGGTGGAGTTGATCGTGTTGCCGTTGACATCGACGTAGCTGATCGGAATGGCGACCGGCGTCACATTCAGCGCCGTCATCCTCGTGGGCGCTGCGGTCGGGAGCAGCGTGTCTGCCAGCGGCAACTCGTAAATGTTGTTTTCGCCGTTGCAGGTGTAGTAGACGTTGCCCTGGCCGTCGATGGCCGTGCCGACCGGCGTGCACTTGGCGGATGTATTGACGTAGTACGGCACCTGCGAATTGCTGTTGGGATTGCGCGATGTGGCAACAAAGACCAGGATCTGCCCGGGCGTGCTGGTGCTGTTGGCGACCCAAACGTTGCCGGCTGGATCCACCGTGATGCCGCGCCCGTTACTCAAGCCATTCGGCAAGGTGCTGCTGCAGGAGTTCGGGCAGGCGATGGTGTTGAGCAGTGTGACCGCCTGGTAGGCAGCCAACGGCGTAAACCCAACACCGCCCAGGTAACCCGAGCCGATGATCTTGCCGCCCGCAAGCACGTTAATGGCACCCAGGCGTGAGCCGGAAGCCCGCGGGTTGAACTGCACGGTCACCGTGCAGCTTTGCCCATTGGCAAGCGTTGCGCCGTTGTTCTGGGACGGATAGCAGGTGCCCCCGCTGGCGAGCTGGTAGTCATAGCCCGTCAGGCCCTGGGTCACCACGGTGGGTTGGTCCAACGTGACCGGGCCGCCCGAGGTCAGGGTGATCGCGATGGTCAGGGTTGCGGGCGCGCCCGGCCCCACGGAGCCGAAATTTACATAGCCGCCGCCGTAGCCCAGCTTGGTGCCCGTTCCCGCGGAAACGACATACACATTGCCGGTAGGATCGGTCGCGAGAGCGGCTGCGCTATAGGGATACAGGGCAGCGGTGGTGTAGGCGCCCTTGCTCAGGGCTGCCTCGTAGATGCTGGTTCCGGTGCTGGCGAAGAAGAGATTGTCGTTGGTATCGACGCCCATGCCGACGATGGTGTTCGCCCCGGTAATCGTCAAAGTCTTGGCGGTGTACGTGGTGCCGCTACGGGTGAACTTATTGAAATTGCCGCTCCTGCTGGCGGTAAACACATTGCCCTGGGCATCAACGCTGATAAACGCGGGGGCGTTCAGGCCTGTTGCGATTTGGGACTGGGTGAACGTGGCCGGCGTGGTCGCGTTGGAGATGGTCTCCTTCGTCACGGTGCCCGCGGACGAGTCCACGATGTAAACATTGCCTTTGCTGTCGACCGCCACATTAGCGGCATTGGTGAAGCCGGTGAAGGAGCTTCCCCCTGGGCTGTAATTTGTACCCGAGCCCGTGTACTGCAGCACGCTCTTGCCCGCTCCGTTGCTGAGGTAAAGGTTGGTTCCGGAGCTGTCCACCGCAATGGCGCCGCCAAGACTGCCGGGCAGAATAAAGAGCTCTGTTTCGGAGTAGACCCCCGAGTTCAACGTCTCCTTGTAGACCACACCGGCTGCCGTCACCACATACGCGTTCCCGGCGCTGTCGGCGGCCACGCCTGCCGGTGTCGCAAACGCCCCGGTAAAGTTGGTCACCGAGCCGGCCACAACGGCTGTTTGCGCGCCCGCAACCACAGACAGCAGCAACAACAGCACGGCCCCGAACGAGCGCAGCAGTACGTTCTTCTTTGCACCAATGCCGGCGCGCCGTTTGCGAAGTACACCTCTTCCCTGCGCGGCCAGACCGCGTGCCTCGCATGCCGCGCTCGTCGAGATCGGCGCCATCGCTAGCGTCAGGGAGCGTGTCGAGGCTGAAGGGAGGGTGCGGCCGTTCGTGGTGTCCATGAGTTCCGGGTTCCTATGTGCAACAGTTCTGTTCGCCCTGGCAGGGCAAAGGGGAGATCGTGAGGTCATCGTTGCCTGCTGCCGCGCGCCGGGCAGAAGCATGGGCTGTCATCTCTCGTGAGGGCCTTGCGGCTGCGTGGCGGAGCAAACAGTCACAGCGCAGCGTTGCGGGGCTAGAGCATGCGGGCGGATTCCACAGTGGAGCTCATCGTGTAAGTGGGGCAACAGGGTCAGGTAACATGACTTCGCGGTACCCTTTGACCGTATTGGGAACACTTGGGCGTTCCCATACCACCAACGCTCATCCGTCATTGCACGAGAGTGGTAAATGTTGGCACCCACGGCACAAACACGGGCCGACGTTGTGTCTGACCAAAGACACGAACCTCGCTGAGGTGTGCACCGAAGCTGGCTTGCAGGCATCCGAGCGGCGGTGCCGGGGGGCGCGCGCCCGCGCTCAGCAGGGCCTTCGCGGAGGCAGCCTGGAGCTTGGAGAAACACGCTCATTCACAGGAAACGCCCAAGGTTTCCGCGCGCGCCAACGCTGTGCGACAGAGCAAGGACCACCTGATTGCGACCGCTGGAGTTATGTCGCTGAACGAAGCATCCGTTCTTCGCTGCTGTAACAGGGCCGGCGTACGCAATGGTAACCAAGCAGCGGGAACCATCGTGTCAGACGTTCACACAAATTACGCATGGAGCGACGCGCAAGTTGTAGTACGGTGGCGTGAGCATACACACCACCTTAGGCAAGGCGTTATGTCGTAACGCGCTTTTGCGATCGGTCACCACGGTGATCCCGCGAAAGCACGTCACCGCATACGTGGGAACTCGTGCGTTTCGGCGAGAACCCAGAAGGGTGGTGACTGTATGTCTTCGGGCTCTCAATAACTCCCGTTCGGCACTCTGGGCGTCATCACTTGTCAAACGCGTTGATCGGCGATGAAAGCCAGGTGGATCGGGAGCAATCCTTTCTGTGGAGCAGTACATGTCACCTTGGTCCCGTATGTCCCGCTTCGCCCTGGTGTTTACCGGAGCGATCTCGATCCCCCTCTCGGCTTCGGCCGCATGTCGTCATCCCAAATGCTCCGTTGACCTGCTCAGCAGCGCAGATGCGTCGTCTGTTCCGGTCATCGTGCAATACGCGAACGATCCCTCTGACGCGGAGGTTGCAGCCGTTGGTTCCTTCGGCCCGATCTCGCACCGCATCCACTCCATCCACGCCGTTTCGACCATGGTTTCCGGCTCCAGTCTTGAGTCGCTGGCCAATCGCCCGGGCGTTGCTTTTGTTTCGCTCGACCGCAAGTTGGGTGTAAGCCAGGCCGCCGTCTCCCCCATCGGCACGACTCCGGAGTTCACCGCTGAGCCCATCAACGCGACATGGGCCAACAGCAAGGGCTACACCGGCAAGGGCATCGGCGTCGCGGTGATCGACAGCGGCATCAGCCCGGTCGATGACCTGGCAGGCAAGATCGTCTACAGCCAGAACTTTGTTCCCAACGAGACCACAACCGCCGACGGCTACGGACACGGAACGCACGTGGCCGGCCTGATCGCGGGAAGTGGCAAGGACTCCACTGGCGCCACCTACACCCGCACCTTCACCGGCATCGCGCCCGGGGTGAACCTGATCAATCTGCGCGCACTGGACGAGAACGGCCTCGGCTCGGACTCGGCGGTCATCGCGGCCATCGATCAGGCGATTGCGCTGAAGAACACCTACAACATTAAGGTCATCAACCTTTCGCTGGGTCGTCCGATCTACGAAAGCTATGCTCTTGATCCGCTGTGCCAGGCTGTGGAGCAGGCATGGGCTGCCGGCATCACGGTGGTGGTCGCTGCCGGTAACGATGGCCGCAACAACAACCTGAACAACCACGGGTACGGCACCATCAACGCACCGGGTAATGACCCGTATGCGATTACGGTGGGCGCGACCAACCCGATGAACACGGCCACGGTGAACGACGACGAGATGGCCAGCTACAGCTCCAAGGGGCCGAGCTTCATTGATCAGGTCGTCAAACCGGACATCATCGCTCCCGGCAACCTGGTTACGAGCCTGCTTGCACCCGGCTCCAACCTGCAAAAGGTGAACCCCACGTTCTACACGCCCCTTTCCTGGTATGTGGCCAACGGCACCGCTACGGCCTCGACCACCTACTTCCCTCTCAGCGGTACCAGCATGTCCACCGCGGTTGCCAGCGGCGCCGTGGCTGACCTGCTGCAGGCTGATAGCGCGCTGACCCCCGACCAGGTCAAAGCCTTGTTGATGTACAGCGCCAACAAGAACGTCATCCCGCAGACCTATGTCATCAGTGACAGCGGCAGTAGCTACACCGAGCACGATGACATCTTCACGGTCGGCGCGGGTTATCTGGACGTGCAGAAGACGATCCAGAACGCGCAGTCGTTTGGCCGCTTCATCCCAACCGGCGCACCCGCGCTGTCGCCTGTGGCGGTGTACGTTGCCGGCACCAACCAGGTGGGCATTGCGGTAAGCAAGACCGCGTTGTGGGGCGCGACGGCGCTCTGGGGTGCGGCCAATCCGCAGGCCAACACCGCGCTGTGGGGCGCAACAGCCCTGTGGGGAGCCAACGCATTCGACTCGAGCTCGACGGCACTTTGGGGCGCAACCGCCCTATGGGGCAGAACGGCTCTGTGGGGCGCCAATAACCCGCAGGCCTACACCGCCCTTTGGGGAGCAACGGCGCTGTGGGGTGCCAACGATCCGCAAGCCTTTACGGCTCTGTGGGGTGCGGGCACACCGCAGGGCAGCACGGCTCTCTGGGGAGCTACCGCGCTGTGGGGCGCAGGTAACCCCAAAGCCTCCACGGCTCTGTGGGGCGCCACCGCTCTCTGGGGTGCCGGTGCTGCACAGGGCAACACAGCCCTTTGGGGAGCCACCGCCCTGTGGGGTGCGAACTCACCCCAGGCCAACACGGCTCTTTGGGGCGCGGGTACCCCTCAGGCCAATACGGCCCTCTGGGGAGCGACCGCCCTTTGGGGTGCAGGAACGCCTGACGCGGCAACAGCCCTCTGGGGAGCCACCGCTCTCTGGGGTGCCAACGCCAACCAAAGCGATACAGCGTTGTGGGGAGCCACGGCGCTCTGGGGCGCTACAGCGCTCTGGGGCCGGTAAGCTAGAGCTCGTTGCGACCGTGTGATAAGTTGGGGGCTCACCAAAAAGATAGCGCCCCATTTTGACCGCACTAAGGCCCGGTGAGCCGC
>CAXTRU010000171.1:0-669 GCA_964246665.1 uncultured Acidobacteriaceae bacterium | reverse complement strand
GTTATATGTTGGGCGCTCTCCTTATTTTTAGTGCCCCTTTTGCAGCGGAGTCTGCCAGGTTGAGCCGCGTCGGCAGCGGTGTTGCAGGCAACGGTCTGCGTTGGAACAATGTTGTTCGTTTCCGAACCCATCGAAGGCTTATCGACAACACACGGTCTTTGCCCCTGTGCCAAACTGATTCCTGAAAATCTGAAGCTTTGCCGCTCAAGCTGGTCCCATGTGGCCCCGGCTCTCGCAACTCAGGCACTATGGACCGAATTTCAACGCCCGTTATAGCCCGCATCCAATGCGCTTCGCTGAGAGATCTGAGGCAGGATTAGTGAGGCGCGGCCTGCATTGACGATCTCTGCCGACGCCATCGCGATTGACGCCCGCTTAGTTGCTCCGCAAGCGTTCCACCTGAACGACAACCACCAAGAGGCAAGCTACAAGTCCGATCGCGATAACGACGCCGGAACCACAGAGGTGCCGCGCTGCTGGGATCGGTCCCGAACTCATCTTTGCACCTTACCAAGGCGCCCTCTGAATGCGGTGAACCGCTTGTGGTGTCCAGACAGAAAAAGCGTCAGCGCAAAACCAAAAAGCCCACCGCAAGGTGGGCTTTTTGGTTGAGATTCTGCCGGCGATCACCTAATCTCCCACACACTTGCGCGTGCAGTACCATCGGCC
>CAXTRU010000170.1:3280-7931 GCA_964246665.1 uncultured Acidobacteriaceae bacterium | reverse complement strand
TCGTTGGTGCTTATGGGTTCTATGGCAAGGCACACGGAGCCGGCTTCCTTCAGCGAGTTCTTCGCGGATGGGCTCCGGTCGGGAGGCGTGACCCGGGTTCTGCGTTCCATCCGCAAGTACCTGGGCATGGATGTTGCGTTCGTGTCGCGCTTCCAGGAGCAGGATCGCCTGATGGAGCACGTCGACTCTGAAAAGCCCTCGCCCATCTTCGCCGGCCAAACGATCCCACTGGAACAGGGCTATTGCCTGAAGATCGCCCGTGGTCAGCTGCCGGAGATGATCCCCGACACCGCCGATGTACCGGCGGCCGTTGCCCTGCCGGAAACGCGCGAGATCCCCATCGGATCGCACTTGAGCGTGCCCATACGTTTGGGCGACGGCGGAGTGTACGGTACGCTCTGCTGCTTCAGCTACCTCCCCGACCACACCTTGGGCGAGCGCGACCTGCAGGTAATGCGCGCCTTTGCCGAGGTTCTTGGAGCCTACTTTGAAGAGGTCTCGCACACCGCGCAGGTGAAAGCTGAGAAGGTGGAAACGGTGCGGCTTGCGATGGAAACAGCGTCGTCGCGCATCGTGTACCAGCCCATCTACCACCTGAGGACAGGCACCATCGCCGGCGTGGAGTGCCTGTCCCGTTTCGATACGTTCCAGACAAGTTCGCCGTACCGCATGTTCGATTTGGCGGAGGAGGTGGGGCTTCGGCAGGACCTGGAGCTTGCCGCCATCATGCGTGCCGTGCGCACGCTGGAACGCTTTCCGGAGACGATCTACTTCGGGCTCAACTGCTCGCCGCAGACGATCGTCAGCGGGACGCTCGGCGGGGCGCTGGAGGACACCGACCTGCATCGGCTGGTCATTGAGATTACGGAGCACGCCATTGTGCCGGACTACAACTCGCTGCTGGGTGCGCTCGGTCCGCTTCGGGCCAAGGGTGTTCGGGTGGCGATCGACGACGCCGGCGCCGGCTACGCCAGTATGCGGCACATCGTGAGCCTGCAACCGGATTTCATCAAGTTGGACATGAGCCTGACGCGCTCCGTGGACAAGGACCCGACACGCCGCGCCCTGGCCAGGGCCCTGACGTCCTTTTCCCGCGAGATTGGCAGCATCATCATCGCGGAAGGGATCGAGACCAAGGAGGAGCTGAACCTCCTCCGGGCGCTCGGGGTGGATACCGGGCAGGGTTTTCTGCTCGGCGAGCCGGTCCCCCTCGATGTCGCCAGCGACCCGGCCGCGTTTCTGTGCCGGCTGCCCCCGGACCAGATCCAGCTGGAGCTCGGCTGAGCTGCCACGCATCTGCCCAAATACCTCCGGCACGCGCGCGCACCCAAGGCGCCCACAAATGTCCGACACTGGTGTGGCATGCAATCCTTCCAGCAACCTCCCACCGCTTCGAAGACCGCCGATCCCGCGCGGAAAAAGCTCCGTGTCGGCATCCTGTTTGGCGGCAAATCCGGCGAACACGAGATCTCCCTCCGTTCCGCGCGCTCCATCGTGAAAGCCATCGACCGCAGCCGGTATGCCGTTGTGCAGCTCGGCATTGCGAAAGACGGGCGTTGGCTGCCAACAGAAGACTCTGCGCTGCTGCTCGAGGGCCTGACGCAAGCAGAAATCGAGGTTCATCCCGATCACACCTCCAGCACCGGCCTCACGTTGGCGTCCACCGCCGCGGACCCGGCCTCTGGATCTCCTATCGACATTGTGTTCCCTGTTCTTCATGGAACTTTTGGGGAAGACGGCACGGTGCAGGGCCTGCTCGAGCTGGCGGACATCGCCTACGTCGGGTCCGGCGTCCTCGGATCGGCCGCAGGCATGGACAAAGACACCATGAAGCGCCTGTTTACCGCCGCCGGTCTTCCCCAGACGCCTTACCTTACGTGCTGCGTTCCGACTGGCGACGCGATGCGGCTGCGGCGATCGAACAGATCGAGTCGCGCTTGCGATACCCGCTGTTTGTGAAGCCCGCCAACCTTGGCTCGTCCGTGGGGATCTCCAAGGTGCATGACCGTGGCGAACTGGCGCCCGCGTTGGATTTGGCCGCCGGTTTCGACCGCAAGATCATCGTCGAGCAGGGCGTCGGTGGCCCTGGGTGTAAGCCGCGTGAGCTGGAAGTGGCGGTCTTGGGCAACGATCAACCCGAGGCTTCCGCGATCGGCGAGATCGTGCCCAGCAAGGAGTTTTACGACTACGAGGCGAAGTACGAGCTCGCCGGGCCGGATGAGAGCCGGTCGTTGATCCCGGCACCGGGTCTTACGGAGGAGGAGCAGCAGCAGATTCGCAGCATGGCGTTGCAGGCCTTCCGCGCCTGCGATTGCGCCGGGCTTGCCCGCGTCGATTTCCTGATGGCGCCGGCCAAGGACGGCGGAGTCCCGGAGATCTACCTGAATGAGATCAACACCATGCCCGGCTTTACCTCCATCAGCATGTACCCAAAGTTATGGGAGGCCTCCGGCCTGGCGTACCCGCAGTTGATCGACCGCCTGCTGGAGCTGGCACTGGAACGTCATGCAGAGAAACACGAAACGCACTTCAGCCGATGACCCAGCACACAGAGGCGGTCGCTGAACCAAAACGCGACCGGCGTTGTGTGAAGATCCGACTCTACTATTTCGCCGCAGCCGCCGGCTCGCCGTTGGACGCCGTTACCGCTGAGGCCGGTTTCAGAACCACCGCTTCCTGGTCCTTTGCCTCGAGCTGCGCATAGAACTTCCGCAGTTCCGCGTAGTCCTTTGCTGGAACCAAAACATCACCAAAGACGAACTCACGCCGGGTGGTGAAGTTGGCTGGGGTTTGCTCCACATGCAAGGCGTAGACGCCGAGTTTGGGCAGGGAATACTGGGCGCTTGACGGCACAGCCTCAACGGCGAGCTCGTGCGGCAGGTTGATCCGAACGGCGTCTTGAGTGATGTGAGGGTACTCGAAATAGACTGCGTTCTCCCGCTTGTCATGCGGAAAGGTCGCCGTCTGATTGGTCAGGAAAATGTCCGAGGGCAGCACGGCACGCTTGCCCATGAAGTTGCCGACGGTGCCTTTGACGTTGTAACGCACGCTGAGCGGCTTTTCGTACTCCGTCACATCCTTGACGTCGGCGACCTCCACTTCCAGGGTCTTGGGCACCATCGCCTCCGCATGCTCGCGCAGTTCTTTCCGCAAGCCCTCGTCGTCACCCCGCAGCGCAACGTGACGCCAACGCAGAGCGGGTGCACCGGTGAAGCTCAGGTCGAGCGAGCCGTTGATTTCGCCATGGGCATCCATCGTCAGGTTGGCGACCCGCGTCTCCCTATTCGTCTTGTACGGCTCAAACTGCGTTTGGCTGATCGTTGTGCCGCCATCGGTCTGCCGAAGCCCATTGACGGCGGTATGCTGCCAGGCGAGCTGGCCGTACGGACAGTAGCGGGAGCCCGGATCGAAAAAGTGATCGACGCCCGCGATGTTGACGATGGCGATGTAGTCATCGAACTGGCGCGTGTCCATCCACATCGGGGTAAAGATCTCTTCGGAGCGGTCCGGCACCCACATCGCATAAGCGCTCAACCCGGCAGCCCGCGCCATGCCGATGAAGAGTTCTGTGAGCTGCGTCGGTGTGCCGCGCCCGTGGGCAAGCACGTCTGCGGCGCTGGTCACCTGCCCCATACCGGCAGCCTTGTCTTCGCGCTGATCGTGCTCGCGGGTGTAATTCGTGTTTTCCAGCGCCATCACCGCGCTGTAGATCTTGTGCAGCTTTTCGTCCGGAGTCGCGGCACCGGCAGTGATCTTTGCGGTCGCCTCCTTCAACGCACCGTTCGGGCCGGTGAAGCTGTTCACGTGCTTGGACCACTGCTTGCCCTTGTTCTGCCAGAACTCCTGCTGCGAGCGATATGCGCTGAAGCTAAAGTTCACCCGATAGCTGAAGGCCCGGATGGGCGGCATGTACTCTTCTTTGGTGCGGGGCGGCACGTCTTTTGCCCGGATCTCGTACGAGAGGCTGGGGCCTCGTCCAGCACTGCTGCCGGGCAGTTCATGCGTCTCGATCTTGGTGTTCGGTGGAAGAATCGGGAACCAGGAGATGGAGTTGATGGGGCGCTCGTCTTCATCCTGCAGCTCGTGGTTGGTTGGGTACCACTGGAAGTGCGCTTCTTTGACGTACAGGTCGTCCTGAATCATCCAGATCGGTGCCTCCACGAAGGAGTCGTTGATGCGCGTGTAGTAGCGGTACTCGATAATGCTGCCGACCCCGACGTCCGGCAGGGTGAACACCTTCATTTGCCGCTTGTAGCCGTTGGCCTTCTCCAGGACTTTCAGGTACGGCTTGCCGGTGAACGGAATGACGGTGCCGTCCGGATGGATGGTGCGGCCAGAGATACTCTCCAACACTTTGTCATCACCCACCGTAAAGCTGCTGCCCGTGGTGCTCCAATAGCCAAGCTCGACGTTGGCGTACTTCTTGCCTTCTTCGGTGAGGATCTTGATGCGCTCATAGTGCTGCACGGAATGCAGATCGTCTTTGGTGATCTCCTCGCGATACAGGATGACCGCGGGTGCACCGGGATAGCCCTTCAGCGAGGTCATCGAGAGCTCCTCGGCGGTGGGCTTCAGGAAGTCTGCCGCGCGGGCCGGGCGGGCAAGAAGAGCCATGGGCAGGCACAGCACCCCCACCATCACCCTACGGGCG
>CAXTRU010000170.1:0-3270 GCA_964246665.1 uncultured Acidobacteriaceae bacterium | reverse complement strand
AGTACTTGCGGGCCTGCCCAAGCTGGGCGAGATCGTTCTGCTGTGTGCAGCGTCGCTAGTTGCCTTTCTTGAGGATGGCGTGGCTTTGTTCGTCTGCCGCGATGGTGGCAGCCAGCTTCTGCACCTCCGGATACCTGTCCGCGGGCAAAGTGACCTCCTTCACGCGATACGTGCGCGCGTAGTGGAGGGTGTGTCCACGCAGTTCCGTGGTGCTCTCATACGAGGCAAAGTCGAAATCCAGTTTTACGGGATCAGGCAGCTCGTCGACCGTGTAGCCCTCGGGCAGCTCGATATCAAAGCTGTCATGAGCCTGTTTGGTCTCGCCCAAATCGATAGCGATCCGTCGCTGTTTGCGGTCGATGGGCATCAGGTCGCTGCCGAGCACGCGAGGGCGAATCATCAGCAGAGGACCTGTCGTAGACGCGAAGTGATCGGCCTGCAGCCCGTAGGTCAGGGTCAGGTCCTTGCTGAGCGAGTCAGCATTCTGCATCTGCATGTCGGAAAGATGGAATGAAACAAAGTCCTCCTCCAACGAGTGATCCAGGTAGTTCCGCTGCTTTTCCGTATCCAGCTCGGCGACATGACGGTCCGTCATGGCGAGATCGCCGAAGCGCTTCTCGTTGATGGAGCCCTTCAACGTGCCATCGGGCATGACCGTGAAGGTGCCGGCTCGCTCCAGATGATTCAGATCCGGGTCCAGAACGGGAAGCTGGATCACCTGGCTGTTGGCGCCTTCCATCAGCACGCCATAACTGCCCTGCAGGTTGGCTTCCAGCTGGCCGAACGGGGTCATAGTCCAGGTAGGGTCGAAGATCAGGTAGCGCTTGCCGGTCTCTGCCGTAACCACGCTGTGCAGCTTGGGCGAGTTATAGCCAGCGGGGATCTCAATGGCGCCGATCATGTGATCGCCGGCGATCGACGGCGCGTTCGGGTCGATGACGCCGCGATGCGTGTCAACCATCAAGAGCGCACTATGGATGCCCACGCTGGAAAGCATCGCCGATAACAGCGTGGCCTTGTCTTTGCAGTCGCCATACTTGCCGCGGAAGATCTCCCCCGCGGCGTGTGGCTGAAACCCGCCCACGCCCAGGGAGATCGTGTAGTAGCGGATGTTCTTCTGCAGGTTGACCCCGATCGCCTCGGCCTTGTCATAGAAATCCGTCTTGCCGGCGGTGAGTTCGGCAGCCTTGGCGGCAATCTCCGGGGTGGCGTTCAGCCGGTCGCGCGTCAGACCCTCATACCAAAGCCCAATGCCCTTCCAGGTGCCCTCCTGCGGAACGAGGAGGCCCGGGCCGCTGTAGTGGATGGTCATCCGTGACGCGACGGCGCCTTCGTCGGGCGAGAGCGGAACATCGGAAAGATCCACGCCGGGTTCGTGGTCCACGGTCCAACGAAGGGCGTTGTTGGGAAGCTCGGTCGGGTCCAACTTGGCGTGATGGAACCACGTGGTATGGAACTGGTACCCCGGCGGCAAAACCAACGTGAAGCTCTGGTTCTGGTGGGGAAGCCCGTTCTGGAAGAACCACGTCGTTTCGGCGAGGTAGGGCCGCTCGCGCTTGTCGTACTCCAATGCGACAATGCCGCCCGGATCGCGGCCCGGCGGTGCGGCTGCCTTTACCCGCTGATCGTTGTAAAGATCGCCAGATCCCGGCGTGCCCAGATCAAGCACCTCGTTGTCCTTCACCGCGTACTCATGGCCGGCCGGATCGATACTCCATACGTGCATGGAGGTGATCTTGGAGTCCTTGTCGTAGCTGACGAAGGGGTAGGACAGGTCACGGCCTTGGGGGCGAAGAATCTTGGTCACGCGGCGCACATGGATGGTGGCCCGGCCGTCCGGCGCTACGGTGTAGGTTTCGTCATCAAGCAACACAACAGCCTTTGCGGATGGCGGAACGGAGGTCAACGGCTGGGCCGCCGCCGCCTTAACCCAATCGGGCACGTTGCTGGAGGCGGCGTACGAGGGCGGAGGCAGCACACCCAATGCCGCGCACAACAAGCTCAGGGAAGCGATCTTCACCGCTACAGTTGTGATAGTGGTACATACATGCGGCTTTGCTAAGGTGAAAACGGCGTCGGCAGCGGACGTGCGGGGGCGCCAAACAGGAAAGGGCCGGAAGGGCATGGTGCGCTGCTCAAGCGCGAGGGGGGCGACATTGCCCCGGCGCGCAGGTCCTTCAAGGAAGAATGTTGCGCCTTTATATCGGTCCTACGGCCTGCAAGACAAGCCATATTTGGTGTTACAGGGTGCACGAAGGTGTATCCAAAGGGGTATAGGTGCCCTGAAGTGGGACATCTGTGTGTCGTTGCCCAGCCAAGCCAAACATCGAGAGGCCGGGCACTGGCACCCTGGACTTGATCGACGCTTCACAGAGCCGCAAGGAAACGCCGCGGTTGCCGGCTTTTCGGGCGCACGCGCGAAGTCGTAATGCAATGTTCACGCTGCGCCCGGATGCCCTGCCCTAGAGTTGTGATGGCGAACGGTCCGGCGCCACCAGGGACCTCCAAGGAGATCGACATGTGTTTGCGCTCCCCTGTATTTCTTTTCATGCTCTTCGCGGCTCCCCTGTGCGCTCATGCGGACACGTTTCGGCTCAACTTCAGCGTGGCCGGGCAAACGGACTCGGTGCTGCTGACGGCCAACACTACGTCCACCAAGGGAGAGTTTCTGATCACCGCTGCGAGCGGCACGATCAACAGCGAGGCGGCTTCGCTGCTGGCACAGGGCAGCTATCCTTCGGTCGGGCCGAACGATAATCTGCTTTTCTATCCGCTCACCAGCGGGCAGTCGAGCTTCGATGTGGATGGGGTTTCGTTCGTGCTCGCAGATGGAACCGACTACAACGTGTACCAGCAAGCCGGCCAGTACTTCGCGACCGTGGGACCGCAACGCGCTGTGGGTACGATCAATACGCTCTCGGTCATGCCGGCGTCGACCGTGACACCTGAGCCGTCCAGCCTTGCCCTTCTGAGCACGGGCGTGCTCGCGCTGGGTGGTGCGCTGCGGCGCCGGTCGGCCCGAAGCGGCTCGTTCTAAGCTGCTCAGCCTTCTCTTCAGGAGAGTGTTAAGCCTTAGCTCGCGGTTTGCGAGTGTCCCCACGCATCTGTTTTCCTCCTTTCGCGACGAAGCCGCAGACGCCGTGAGCCCTCGCGGTTTCATCGGAAATTCAACGTGCGTTCTTTTCCGTCTCCGCCCCGCACGTAGACTGGGTTTGAGGTCATTACCTGCACAACTTGTCTTTTTGCTGTCCTCTGCGGACAGGCCCTCAG
>CAXTRU010000169.1:0-7987 GCA_964246665.1 uncultured Acidobacteriaceae bacterium | reverse complement strand
TCTCAGCACTGTATGTTCCGCCGCCCATGATCAACGTGTTGCGGAACGTGCCGCCACCCCGCCCGATTGTGCAGCCGCCCACGCCGCCGGCCTACACCGGCCCGCCACCGCCGGCGCCCATTCCGCTCAAGTTCTTCGGCACCGCGCAGCGGGGGAACGCAGGGAAGCAGGCCTTTCTGCTCTCCGGGGACGATGTGTACCTCGCATCGCCCGGCGACATCGTGGCGAAGCGCTTTCGCGTGGGACAGATCTCAAGCTTTGGTGTGCAGGTTACCGATTTAAGCTCCAACAACACACAGAACCTCCCCTTACAGCAGTAGGCTCCTATGTCCCTCTCGTCCCAAGCCGAGCTTCTCCACCACTCTCAGGGGCGGTTCTGCGCTGAAGACGACGGCGAAGCGGGGTACCTGCTGGTCGCGGTGGTTGTGATGGTGGCGCTGGTCCTGATTGCGCTGTCGGTCGCGGCGCCGATCGTCGCCAAGGACCTCCGCCGGCAAAAAGAGATTGAAAGCCAGCACCGCGCGGAGCAGTATGTCCGCGCCATCCGGCTGTACTACCGCAAAGTACACAACTACCCTCCCTCCATCGACGCACTCAAGCAGACCAACAACATCCGCTTTCTCCGCCAGGAGTACGTCGACCCGCTCACGGGCAAGCCGGATTGGAAGCTGATCCACATGGGCGAGCAGAAGACGACGATCAAGAGCTTCTTCGGCCAGGAGCTGGCGGGCATCGCGTCCGGCGGCCTGGGCTCCGCTGCCGGGATGAGCTCGGGGATCGGCACGCCCATCGGCGGCACCGCTGGCACTTCATCGACGTCCACGATCGGCGCGACATCCCCACTGGCGAGCGGCTTTTCAGGGGCCAGCACGACAACGACGACCCCGGGGACCGCAGGCCTGACCGGAAGCTTCGGCAGCACTGGAAGCACAGGCAGTACCGGATCGAGCGGCATAGGTGGGGGAGGGGCGATTGTGGGTGTCGACACGGCAGCCACCGGCAACTCGCTGACCACGCCGAACCAGCAGACTACCTACGAGACGTGGGAGTTCTGGTACGACCCGCGCATCGAGCAGCTGTATGCCAAGGGCAAGCAAAACGCCGGCATGGGCAGCGGCGCGCTCGGGTCGCAACCGGCTTCGGGTGTCGGCACCGGCATCAACGGCCAGCCGAACGGCACCGGAAGCTCGCCCTTCGGCACATCGTCGCCGTTCTCCAGCTCACCGACGACGGGTTCACCGAGCACCAACTCGCCGACGACGTCCGCACCACAACCGTAGGCGCTTCGCGTTGCCATTGCTCGTTCGCGAGGGTCGTACCTGGGCCCAGGCTGACATGGCGCGTCAAGACGTAAGCACGGAAGTGGCAAGCAAGCGAAGACGGCAGCCACGAAGGCTGCTTATACCGAATGTCAGCTGCGAAGGCCAAGGCAAAGCGCCAACAGCGGCATAGCCCCGACGTTGAACGCTAATGCTTTACGAAGTAAAAGAACCAACTCGCCCCGATGACCCCAAGCGCGAACAGGCCAAAGCAAAATAGGCCAAACCGTACCATCATCCTGGGCTCGGCGCGCTGCGTGACGCCGAACACCACCGAGGTGCAAAGGGCAAACAACATCGCCGCGCTGAACTGTGTGAGAATCATCTACGACGCCTTTCGTCCGCTGGCCAGCGAGTGGGCGTCCACGGCGGCAATCAGGTTCAGCAGACCGCACGAGACCAGATACTTGGTGCCGTAGTCGTTCAGCGTGGTCTGCGCCGAGGTGCTGCCCCAGCCTGCAAGCCGCGCCAGCGCATACAGCAAACCCATGCCCAGCTGGCCCACAAAACCCAGCATTTCCAGCATATCGTTCGTGTTGGGCAGGTAGACCTTGCCGGCGAGGCCGAGACCGATCGCGTACATGCCGACGATGGCGACGAACAACAGCGCGCCGCGTCCCCACTTGCCGATCAGGAAGTGCCCGGCACCGGGAACAAGCCAGCCGGCGAGCAGCGCAAACATGGGCATGGACGAGCGTTCGCCCGGAATGGGCCGCGCAAGTTCGCGGTTCGTTTCAGTCGTGGTCACAGCAGGCATCGTGCTCGATTTTAGCAGCGGGGGAGCCTCATCGTTGCCCGTCGCTTTCCTCGTTGTCGTGCCTAGAGGGAGCCGCAGGCACTCACAGCCGCAGCAGCTCGCGCTGCCGCGGCCCTGTGACGACCGCCTGGCCCGGCCGGGTAATCATGTTGACCTCGCTGCGAATGCCGAACTCGCCAGGGAAGTACAGCCCTGGCTCCACGGAAAAGCATGTATTCGGCAGCAGCAAGCGCTCGTCGTGGGTTTCCAGATTGTCTAGGTGTGCGCCATTGCCGTGCAGCTCAGCGGCGATGTTGTGCCCGGTGCGATGCGTGAAGTGAGGGCCAAAGCCGCCGTCGCGGATCACGCTACGGGCAGCGTCATCGGCCTCCCATCCGGCAATCGGCTGGCCTGCCGCGTAGGCCTGCTCCACGTGCGCAACCGTTGCATCCCGTGCGTCGCGCACCAGCGCAAAGATCTGGTCTTCGCGCTCGCTCGGTGCGCGGTCGATCACGCCGGTCCAGGTGATGTCATACCAGACCGCGCCCTCCTCGCCCGCCAGCTTGGCCCAGCAATCGATCAGCACGAAGTCGCCTGCACCGATGCGCCGTGAGCGCTCCGCTGAGGGTTCATAGTGGCTGTCGGCCGAGTTCGGCCCTGCGCTCACATTCGGTCCGTGATCGGTCCACAACCCTTCGCGTCGCATGCCTTCCAGCAGAAACTGGCACATGGCGAACTCATCGGTGCCCTCGCCGGAGCGCACAAGATCCTTGATGCGCTTCCAGGTGGCGTCCAGTACGCGGTCGAGCCGTTCCTGCGCGACGAAGTGCGTGGCGATCTGCGATTCGCTGAGCACGGCCTCAAACTCGCTGACGAGGTTGGCTGAGGTGACCACCTCCTTGCCCAACGCCCGCACCAGCTCCACCGTGCCGGCGTCCACCATGGACACATACATGATGGCGTTGCGCGGCGAGTATTGCATAGCCACCGTGTTGGCGCCGCCCAGCATAGATGCCAGACCCGCTTCCAACTCCTGCCAGGAGGAGTACTCGCGCTTGCTGCCGGGCACCGCGTCCAGCTTGCCGGCCTCGATGCGGTGCACCAGCTTGCGCGGCTCGCCGTGCGCGGGCACGAAGCAGAACCATCGCCGCGAGACGAAGCTTTGCGGATCGAGCCCGAGCACGCGATAGGCGATTGGGTCACGGTGGTGATGGTCGTAAAACAGCCAGCCGTCGATCTTTGCTTCGCGCAGCGCACCCTGGATTCGTTGCAGGTCCATGCGCCTTATCCTACCTATCCTGTATCCATCCTTCGCCGCGGAGCGCACCGCCCCGAGCAGACAACGACCATACGCGGGGCCGGGCGAGCGGCATCCAACGCGGTACATAGCGATCATGTGCCACATCGACCCCCAGGGCTTACGGACTCTTTACGGCTCCGCTGTGTACGCTTCGGGGGTGCCCGAGGGTGCGCTCGTCGCGGTGGTCCATCATGACTTTCCCTAGCACGCAAGCGCACATGCGTTGCCCCTTTGCCGCCCAGCTTGCCCACATCACGGAGTTCCCCTGCATGAGACGTCTGCTCCTCCCGCTTCTGGTTCTGTTTCTGGGTGCATCCCCTGTTCTGGCGCAAACGTTGAGCCAGGAGTCTTCGCCGGACAACGCGCGGTCACAGGAGATCCGTGAGCTGCGCAGCGAACTGGCTCGCATCGCCGCCAGGCTGGATGCGCTGGAGCGACCCGGAACGGCATCTGCCCCAGCCGGAAGCGCTCCTGCCGGCGCTCTTGCAGCGACTGCGCCCTCGTCACCGTCCAGCACGCCGACTGCACCCGTGCCTCCAGCGCCGACGACGGCCGCCGCCTCGGCACCGCCGTCGGCAGCTCCGCCCGCCGCGGCAGTTTCACCGGCGTCCACGACTGCGCAGGCCGCGGACAACAAGCCGTCGATCATCCCGCTCAACCTGCCCGGCGGAGCCACGCTGAACTACACCTTTGACGGCTACTACGAGTTCAACTTCAACCAGCCGCCAGGCCGGGTCAACGATGTGCGCGCCTATGACGTGCTGTCCAACACGTTCAGCATCAACCAGGCCGCGGTCCTGTTTGCGCTTGACCCGGACATCGACAACGGCCGGCGGTACGGTCTTCGGCTTGATCTGCAGTACGGCCAGGCCACGGATACCCTGCAGGGCAATCCGACCAACGAGCCGCGCCCGGGCATCTACCAGAACATCTTTCAGGCCTACGGCACGTATGTCTTCCCGGTCGCCAAGGGCTGGAACGTCGACTTCGGCAAGTTTGCCAGCTCGCTTGGCGTGGAAGGGAATTACACCAAAGACCAGCTGAATTACACGCGCTCGTTCTACTTTTACTACCTGCCCTTCTATCACGTCGGCCTGCGCACCCAGTTCCATGTCAACGACAAGCTCGCGCTCAACTACTGGATCGTCAACGGCACCAATCAGTCGGAACCCACCAACGGCTATAAGGACGAGCTCTTCGGCTTTGCGCTAACCCCGACAAAGTCGATCACTTGGACCAGCAACTACTACCTCGGCCAGGAGCACCCGGATTCGGCACAGTCGACAAGCTGTACCTATCCCGTGCAGCCCGGCCTGTGTGAGGTGCCCATCAACCCCGCACCGAACGGCAAAGTTCATATCTTCGACAACTATGTGACCTGGCAAGCGACGCCGAAGTGGACCTTTACCGGGGAAGGGGACTATGTGATTCAGCGGGAGTGGGCTAACGCCGGCCCGGGTGAGTCGTCGGCGCCGTCGCATGTTTCCGGCGGCGCGCTGTATGCGGCTTACCAGCTGAACGCTCGCGCCAGCCTCGCCGCACGCAGTGAGTATCTTTCCGACCGTGGCGGCCTGTTCAGCGGCAGCGACCAGGCCTTGAAGGAGTTCACGCTGACCTACAAGCACAACCTCCACGACGGCCTGGACACCTTCCTGGAATACCGCACAGATTGGAGCAACATCCCGTACTTCCAGACCCATAACTACCCGGCGCTTGCGAGTCACCAAACCACGGCAACGCTCGGCTTGGTGTGGTGGTACGGGGGCAAACAGGGAGGTTGGTAGCGCCGCCGTTTACGCGGTTGTCACCGAAATGCGCTCCAATGGCGCAACCCCGGAGCATGCCGTGTTGTTCAGCTCCGCGGGCCTTTCAGGAGGCTCCGTATGCAGTCCATGGACCGTCGTTCGTTTGTGAAGGCCACCTCTGCCGCAGGCGCGCTGGCGTGGCTTAGCGCATCGCAACCGCTGATCGCTCAGCCGCTGAGCCGCTACACCAACCCGGTGCCGTTTGTCCCGAACCCGCTGCTAACCGGCGCCTCCGAGGCCGAGCTGCAGGAGCTGTTCACCGCGGACGATGTTTCGTCCGAACAGCAGGCCGCCACCTACCCGCAGAGCGTGGCGTCCGGCGATCCGCTGCCCAACGGCGTCGTGCTTTGGACACGGGTCGCCACCGGCAACGTCGGCGATGTGATTGCCTGGCAGATCGCCACCGATGACACCTTCGCCACGGTGCTGGTCAGCGGCACCGCGACGCTGACCGATGCCAATGACTTTGTGGTGAAGCTGCCTGTGGTCAGCAAAGCTTTGGCTGCCTACACGCGCTATAGCTACCGCTTTCTGTACAACAACATCCCCAGCCGTACGGGACACTTCAAGACGCTGCCCGCCGCGAACGCGAACCTCGCGCAGCTCAATCTGGGCTATGTGGTGTGTCAGGACTTCGGTAACGGCTACTACACCGCGCTGGCCCACCTGGCGCAGGAGCCTAACATCGACTACGTCGTGCACCTGGGCGACTACATCTACGAGACCATCAACGCGGCCAGCTTTCAGAACCACCCTGTGCGCACCGTGCCGCCGTTCGCCTCGGGCGGGTCCGTCCCGCAGAACGTGGACGACTACCGCCATCTATACAAGGTCTACCGGAGCGATGTGAACCAGCAGGCCGTGCATGAGGCCTTCACCTACATTCAGCTCTGGGACGACCACGAGTTCGCCAACGACTGCCACCAGGACTTCCATCCGGACGACGACCCTACAGGCGTAAGCGCCACCACGCCCCAACCGGCGCTGCGCCAGGCCGCCACCCAGGCCTGGGCCGAGTACGGCCTTGCCGATACGCCCTTCAACCCCACCACCGACGCGCAAGGCAATCCGAACTGGGAAAGCTCCATCCAGGTGTACCGGACCTTTCGCTTCGGCTCGCTGGCCGAGCTGATCGTGACCGATGAGCGGTTGTACCGCGACCCGCCGCCCTGCGGCTCCAATGAGATCGGGCAGCGGTACTTCTCGGTCGGTTGCGGCGCCATGGGCGACAGCTCCCGCTACATGCTCGGGCAGACACAGCACAACTGGTTCGTCGACCAATTGCAGACCACCAAGGCCACGTGGAAGCTGTGGGCGAATGAGGTGATGCTGATGCAGTTGAAGCTGGGCCCGATCTACCTCGACCTGGACCAGTGGGACGGCTACCAGCAGGAACGCAACACACTCCTGAACGTCATCAAGCACGGCAACATCAAGAACGTCGTCGCGCTCACCGGCGATCTGCACACGTTTCTTGCCGGCTACCTGAAGACCGACTTCGACAACCCATTTGAGCCCAATATCGGCGTTGAGTTGATGGTCGGCTCGCTGACCTCGGCCAACTTCGCCGAGGAGATTGAGTCCGCGTTGCCGCTGCCCAGCCGCCCGCTCCCGGCCAAGAACATGGGCGTCGCGCCCAACCTCCTTGACCCGGTGATTCGCGCCGCCAATCCTTGGATCCAGTACTGGGATAGCTCCACCCATGGCTATGGTGTGCTGACCATCACGCCGCAGCAGCTGGTGTGCCAGTACAAGGCCGTCACCACCATCACGCAGCCCACCGCGAACCTGGTTCCGCTAAAGACGTTCACCATTCCAGTGAACCAAGTCAAGCTGATCCAGAGCTAGCGTTGTGTGTCCGTCCACCGACAAGGCATCCTGTGCGCTCCATGATGCCTCGCTGGTGGCGGTGCAGCCTACTCCGCTGACTCACCGTGGTTGTGCTCGATGGGCACGGCGGCGCGAGGGCGCAGGAGCGGGAACAGGATGACGTCACGGATGCTGCGGCTGCCGGTGAGGAGCATGGTGAGGCGGTCGATGCCGATGCCTTCGCCGGCGGTGGGCGGCAGGCCGTAGGCGAGGGCGCGGACGTAGTCGTGGTCGACCTCGGCCATGGACTCGGGGTCTTTGTCGGCGACCTGGGCTTCGAAGCGTTGTTCCTGGTCTAGGGCGTCGTTGAGCTCGGAGAAGGCGTTGCCGACTTCGAAGCCGCCGATGTAGAACTCGAAGCGTTCGGTCCAGTCGGGTTCGTCGGGTTTGACTTTCTCGTACTGACTGACGTGCTGCTTAGCTAAGGGTGACACGTCCAGCGGAAAGTCATAGATGATTGTTGGCTGAATGAGGTGTGGTTCAGCAACGTACTCGAAGACCTCGGAGATGACCTTACCTAGAGGTACTCCGTCCGAGATCTGAGTCCCAAACCAGCTGAGAGCAGTGATGTCCTGTCCTGCTTCTCTTGCTTCGATATTTGACTCTTGTTCCACGGCTTTCAGGGTCCGAGCGGTGTCAAAAAGAATTCGGCGGAAACGTTCAGAATTCACCATTTCCTCGCTGGACGGTGGAGTGTCCCATGTCGGTTTCCAAAACCTGATGATAGCCTCGCGCATGCTGAGCTTTTGCCACTTGCCGAGGTCGATCTCTGTGCCGTTGAAGTGTGTCTTCGTCGTCCCGTTTACCTCTTGGGCGACGAAGGTGATGAGCTCCTGGGTTAGGTCCATCAGGTCGTGGTAGTTCGCGTAGGCCTGGTAGAACTCGAGCATCGTGAACTCCGGATTGTGCTGCGTGCTCACGCCTTCGTTGCGGAAGTTGCGGTTGATGTCGTACACCC
>CAXTRU010000168.1:5513-7989 GCA_964246665.1 uncultured Acidobacteriaceae bacterium | reverse complement strand
TTCCAGCACCTCACCTTCCGCTACGACGCCGGTCCCGAGATCCTGCACGACATCAACCTACACATCCCGGCTGGCACGTCGCTGGCCATTGTTGGCCCTACAGGCAGCGGCAAGTCCACTCTGGTATCGCTCATCCCGCGCCTGTACGATGCGAACCCCGGCCAGGTGCTGATTGATGGCCGTCCGATCCGCAGCTATCCGCTCGCCACCCTGCGCGAGGGTATCGGCTTTGTCCCGCAGGAAACGTTTCTTTTCTCGACCACGGTTCAGGACAACATCGCCTTCGGCCGCCCGGAAGCCACCTACGATGAGGTGCTCGCCGCTGCTCGGACTGCACACATCGGCAAAGAAATCCTGGAGTTCCCGCACGGCTTTCGCACGATTGTTGGTGAACGCGGCGTCACGCTTTCCGGTGGTCAAAAGCAGCGCAGCGCCATCGCCCGCGCGCTGGTCCGCGAACCCCGCATCCTGATCCTTGACGACGCGTTGGCCTCCGTTGACACCTACACGGAAGAGCAAATTCTCTCCGGCCTACGCGAAGCCATGCAGGGCCGAACCACCCTGCTGATCGCACATCGCGCCAGCACCGCACGCAATGCCGACCGCATCGCTGTGCTGATCGAGGGCCGCATCGCTGAACTGGGCACCCATGACGAGCTGCTGGAGCGAGGCGGTTACTACGCCGATCTGGTGGCAAAACAAAGCCTGGAAGAAGAGATCCTTCAGGCTGTTTAGCTCCGCCTCGCTCATCCCAACGAGTCATACCGTCGTATGCCTAGAGTGTTATTGCTTCCTCTGGTTCAACTCTGCCAGGATGCGGCGATGCAAGCCTCTGCTTTGATGTTCGCGGTCTGTCTGCTGGTGTTCGGCGCTGTGCTGAACACGGCAGTGTTCGTTTACTTTGCTTGGCGCACCGTACGAGTTCTAGGTCCCCAACGCGCGACGCGCCCGCCAGGCGTCAACCCCACCCTGGCGCCGGCGCACCGCTAACGATCTCCGCTGGCCATCTACTTCGCAGGTTGCGGGTACGGGGACGACTCGCTTCCGTGCGGGTTGGACTCGTCCACATGCTGGTGCATATCCGGCGATGAAACGTACTGATGCGTGATCTCCACCGGTGCCTTGGGCTGCACATCGGCTGTGACGTTGCCCAGGAACGCCGCCATCACCACCACAATGAATCCTGCCAGTGCCAGGCCCCAGGCCGACTCGTCCTTTGAATCATGAAACAGCATTGTGTCTCCTCGCTTTCTCAGATGCTATCGCAAGCCTCGGACGCTCGCATCGCTGAGAAAAGGCGGCAAGAGTCCCGTCCCTATCCGTTACCATCACGGGTGATGCCTACCCACCAGAAGCGCGCCCTTGTGACCGGCGGCGCGGGCCTTATCGGCTCCCACATCACCGACCTGCTCCTTACCGACGGCTACACCGTTCGCATCCTCGACAACCTCGAGCCCAACACGCACAAGCACGGCAAGCCCAGCTGGGTGAATCCGCAAGCCGAGTTCGTGCAGGGCGAAGTGCAGGACGCCGCCACCATGCGCGCCGCGCTCCAGGACATCGACGTCGTCTTCCACGAGGCGGCGTACGGCGGCTACATGCCGGAGATGGCCAAATACGTCCTCGTCAACAGCTTCGGCACCGCGCAGATGCTGGAGATCATCCGCGACGAGAAGCTTCCCATCCGCAAGGTCGTAGTCGCCAGCTCACAGGCCGTCTATTCCGAAGGCGCCGCCCTTTGCCCCGAGCACGGCCACGTTGTTCCCCTGATCCGCCCGGTCGAGCAACTCCGCGTCGGTGACTTCGTCGTTCACTGTCCTATCTGCGGCAAGCCAACGACGTCCATCCCAACGCCCGAATCCACCCCCGGCGGCGGCGAAACGGTCTATGCCCTCACCAAGGTCGACCAGGAACGTCTTGTCCTCCTCTGGGGCAAACAGACCGGTATCCCCACCGTCGCCCTGCGCTACAGCTGCACCTACGGCCCCCGGCAATCGCTGTTCAATCCCTACACCGGGGTCATCGCCATCTTCTGCACGCGCCTGCTGAATAACCAGCCACCCGTGATGTATGAGGACGGCGGCCAAACACGCGATCTGTGCTTCGTGGAAGACATCGCCCGCGCCAACCTGCTCGTCATGGAGTCGGACAAGCTCGACGGGCTGCCTGTCAACGTAGGCTCCGGCCGTGCGACCAGCGTCGCGGACCTCGCCCGCATCATCGCCGCCAAGCTCAACGTAGAGCTCGCCCCCCTGGCCCGCGGCGAGTTCCGCCCCGGCGAGATCCGCTCGCTGATCTCCGACATCAGCCGCATCCGCACCATTGGCTATGAGCCCTCGGTAAGCATCGAGGAAGGCATCAGCCGCTACGTCGACTGGATCCGCAACTTCACCGGCGGCGCTGCGGTGAAGGACTACTTCGCCGAGATCGAGGCCGGGCTTCGCGCCAAGGGCATCGTCCAGAGCGTCACCCGCTA
>CAXTRU010000168.1:2803-5503 GCA_964246665.1 uncultured Acidobacteriaceae bacterium | reverse complement strand
CCTTGGGCGGGTCGCTGCGTTAGCACCGGCCCGTCTTCCTGCTTACTTCTACGGTTGCGGATCGGCTGTCGCTTGCCGGTGGTGGTGGACCAAGGCGTTCAGGTCCGGCGAAAACTCCCGCAGCACCGCGAGGCCGGCCTGCCGCAGGCAGGAGTACGTAAATTTCTCCGCTAGAACGCCAAAATCCTCAGAGCCCGGCGGGTAGTACACCGTAGACACCGCCTGGGTGCCCACCTTGCCTGCCAGGCCGGCCACGTTCGGGATGGAACGCCCGGAGTAGTTGCGAGCGATCACCACCGATCCTGCCGCGTGGAGGGTACGCTTCCAGATCGGCCCTTCGCCGGATGCGTAGTACCGTGTGTCCTCATGCAGCAGCGCCGGGAACAGGAACGAACCCTGGTAGGTGCCATCGGTCTTGTCTAAAAACCCACGCCACAGATATGCCCAAAACACGGCGTCCCCACCATGGTAGGTGTCCAGCGACGGATGCGAGTCCTCAGCCCAGGCTGTCGCCGAACTTAGAAACAGGTATCCAAAGGACGAGTAATCCAGTGCCTGCCGGTTGGCCGTACTCCAATCGGTCTTCCACCCTGCAGGCTTGGCCCTGGTTCCGCCGGAAACGGTGGCGAAGTTCGGCACCACGCCGAAGATGCGCCCTTGTTGCTGCCGGATGTGATGCTGTGGCGCGCCGTCCGCGGGTTCCGGTGTCGGTGTCGTCTGCTGCGGTTCGGCTGTGGACTGCAGGGGATCCAGCGAGCTCGAGCTAGGCGGTGCAAGGATCGCGGTCAGCGTCGCGGAAGGAGCCTCCGGCAACGCCGGTCCGTCCACCGCTTGAGCCCGCACCTGACTTGCCGCCCCGAACAGCAGTCCCAACCCCGCCGCTGCCAACGTACATCCCGTTCCTGTCCGCAGCGAGGACCTCATCCATGTACCCAAGAAACCGCCTTCTACGCGTGCAATGTGTCTCTTTTCAGACGTTCCGCCGCAGCCTTTGGGTTCATTTTGTCGTAATCCATCGGTCACCTTACAGGTGCGTACCGCGGACATCCAACGGTTTGTGTTGACCCTTCACGCCGCCACATCCAATCACGGTAAACTTCGCGAGTTCGCCCAAGCCGCCGCATCCAGCGGGGTCCGCGTCCTGCCTCTTCCCGGAATGGCTACTCTGCCGGAACCCGTCGAAGATGCTCCCACCTTCGCCGGCAACGCGGACCTGAAGGCCATCGCCTATTCCCGTTCTGCGCCGGGCTTCCTTGTCTTCGCCGACGACTCCGGCCTTGAAGTCGACGCTCTTGGCGGACGGCCCGGCGTGCTTTCCGCCCGCTTCGCCGAAAGCCTTCAGTTCGAGCCGGGCAGCGATCTACCCAAAGACATCCGTAACAACCGCTGCCTCCTCTCGGCCCTGCAGCAGGAGGAACGGTACCGCGGAGGCCCCATGAGCCGTGTTGCCCGCTTCGTCTGTGCACTTTCGCTCGCCCGCGACGGCGAGGTCCTGCTTCGCGCCGAAGGCTCCGTCGACGGCGAAATCCTTGACGCACCGCGCGGCACGAACGGCTTCGGCTATGACCCGCTCTTTGCGGTTCACAACCGGAACCTGACCCTCGCGGAGCTACCCATGGATAGCAAGTGGGCGCTAAGCCATCGCGGCAACGCCTTCCGCGACCTGCTCCGGCAGCTGAACTTGCCATCAATCGCGCGCTCTGACGTCAAAACTTCTTTTTGACATCAAGATGAGCCAGGCATACATTCAGGGTATGGCTACGCACGCCTTCACCCTCCGTCTCCCCTCGCAGGAACGCCAAGCGCTCGAAAACCTGAGCCGCGTGGAAGGCCGGCCCATGAACCAGATCCTGAATGACGCCATCCGGGCGTACCTTCACCGTCAGAGCGACGAAGAGCGCCGCCTGGAACAAAGCCTCCAGCACCTGCGTGCTTATCGCCAGCGCGATCCGGAGTTCAAGGAAGCCATCGCCGCGTTCGTCGACGCTGAAGCGAGCTTGGAAGATTCCCTGGAGGGCACCGTGATCCGCACAGGCCAGAATCCGCAGCCCAAGATGCGCACCCCAAAGCCTCACGTCCTACAAAACAGGGGCCGTCAGCTCCTTGCCGGCTGATTGGGACAGGGATAGCCCGCAACTTCGGGCCAATCTTACCGAGGTCGCTCTCCTGATCCGAGCCTCGGCCGACCACCGTGCCCCTCCGTCTCTGGCTGCCGCGAAACAGTGGCACCGGACCATGATGAAGAAGCTGCATGTTCCTGACCCGGCCTTGGTTGGCGCCTTTCGCGGTGATCCGGGCCTGGAAGATGCCGAAGTTCACGTGCAAGGCATCTTCGGCGTCCCGGCGAAGCTAGTTCCGCAGCATCTCCAGCGCTTTGAAGTCGACCTGCTACGGCAAGTCGCCGCTCAGGACGCTTTGGTTCCATTCGGCGAGCTGCCTTCGCCCTCGCAACTCACAGGCGTCTTCACCCTTTGCGCCTGGACACATGCCGAGTGGGTCCGCATCCACCCATTCGGCAATGGCAATGGCCGGGTAGCGCGTCTTTGGGTCAACTGGCTTGCCATGCGCTATGCCCTGCCGCCTTTCCTCCGGCTTCGCCCCAGGCCCGATGCCGGCTATGACGAAGCCAGTTTCCAGGCAATGCAGGGTGACTGGCACCCCACGCTGCCCGTCATGCGCCAACTCTTCACGGCCTTTGTC
>CAXTRU010000168.1:593-2782 GCA_964246665.1 uncultured Acidobacteriaceae bacterium | reverse complement strand
ACTCCTTAGCCATGGAACCCACCTGGCGTCCGGAGCATGCCCACACCCGACGCTTTGGTCGAATTCACAATATCGCACAAACATAACGATTATCGTACGATCCCACTTTGGTTTCCTTGACGGCTGTTTTTTCACAGTGGAAGAATCAGTCTGCCTCGTAGTTCGCCTTCTCTTCTAGGCTCTGCAACGCACTTCATCAAGGAGTCACACCGCATGGCCGCAGCCGCTCCTATGGCGCCTCCCGACAATGCCCAGGCCGCCCCTGGCAAGCGCCGCGGCGCTCGCGGCCAGAAGGCAGTGCAGCCCCTACGTGCCGGCGAAGGCCACAGCTTCTTCTGGCGCAGACTTCACTCGCTTACCGGGATCATTCCCATCGGCGCCTTCCTCATCGAGCACATCCTCAGCAACTTCGAGATGTGGAACGGCCCGCTCGCGTACGCGCAACAGGTCAAGTTCCTCAACGGCCTCCCGCTCGTCCGTGTGCTGGAGTGGGCCTTCATCTTCATCCCGCTCGCCTACCATGCCGGCTACGGGGTGTTCATCTGGTTGCGCGGCCGCACCAACGTCAACGTATATCCCTGGGCCGGCAACTGGGCCTACTACGCCCAGCGCATCTCCGGGCTCATCGCGCTCGCCTACATCATCCAGCACGTCTGGCGGCAGCGCTTCAGCGGGGTCTCGCTCCCCGAGCACCCCGGCGCAGCCTTCGCCAAGGTGCAGCACGAGCTCTCGAATCCCTGGATGTTCGCGGTCTACGCCATTGCGATGACCGCCACCTGCTGGCATTTCAGCTACGGCGGCTGGCTCTTCTGCGCCAAGTGGGGCATCACGCCCGGCGTCAAGGCGCGCCGCAAATCAGGCTACGCCTGGGGAGGCCTCGGCGCCGCGCTCTGCGTCATGGGCTTTATCAGCATGTACGCCGCCGTCTGGAAGTACCCCAATGCCCCAGCAGACGTCATGCCCGCCCAACCTGCCGGTGTGACGCTGCCCGCTCCATCAACGGCAGCTCCCGGCACTACAAATCCAACGCAGCCGGGTGAGGTTAGGTGATGCAGACGTTGGGGCTATCCTCTCTCTTGCGGTCGATGACCAAGCCCATCAGGATTGATCTAGATGACTCCAACGCATTGGCGACCACGCTGCGCACCTACGAAGAGAACGAAGCTTTCGAAGCTTGCCTCCTTCAGGCGCAAGCATGGTGTGCTCCGCGAGCGAACCAGCGCGAACCAGCGAAGTGCCTGAGGAGCGAAGACCTTAAGCCAGTTGCTCTGCTTGGTAAAGGGCCAGAGTCACGCCGCGTCTATGCCAATCAAGACTTGGGCAAGGTTGTTGCTCACCTAAATAAGACTCGTTCGAAGCTTCTTCATCGCCCGTCGACCGGGCCCAGGACGGTGCCGGGCAAGATTCTTGTGTTTTGGCCTGAGGAGACTGTTCACTGCGGTGCATCCGAGGCGAGCTCTGAAGGCTTTTTCGACCTAGACGACACGCCTCCCTGGGACACTTGGTTTTGGTATGGACCGACCGCTCAAGTCTCACCTGGCATTTACGCCTGGGTTCCTGAGGATCTCGTCCAAATTGCGGAGCGCGGCATCGACGCAAATCCTGTGCAATGCATGCAATGGCTCGGGAAGAGCTAACTACACGTCTACACGTTCTACGCGTTAGAGGAAGTTCCAAATGGCAGCAACACCACGCATCATCGTCGTCGGCGGAGGCCTCGCCGGTCTTTCCGCCGTCATCAAGATCGCCGAAGCCGGCGGCAAGGTCGACCTTTTCTCCATCGTCCCGGTCAAGCGCTCGCACTCCGTCTGCGCCCAGGGAGGCATCAACGCCGCCAAGAACCTCAAGGGCGAAGGCGATGACGTCCTCAAGCACTTCGACGACACGATCTATGGCGGCGACTTCCTCGCCAACCAGACACCCGTCAAGCAGATGACCGCGCAGGGCCCCGCCATCATTGACCTGCTCGACCGCATGGGCGTGCCCTTTAATCGCACCCCCGAAGGTTTGTTAGACTTCCGCCGCTTCGGCGGTACGCTGTACCACCGCACCGCGTTTGCCGGCGCCACCACCGGCCAGCAGCTCCTCTACGCGCTCGACGAGCAGGTCCGCCGATACGAGTCCGAAGGCAAGGTCACCAAGTACGAGGGCTGGGAGTTTCTCTCCTCCGTGCTCGACGACAACGGTGC
>CAXTRU010000168.1:0-583 GCA_964246665.1 uncultured Acidobacteriaceae bacterium | reverse complement strand
CGGCGTCTGCGCCATGGACCTCCGCTCGATGGACGTCCGCACCTTCCCCGCTGACGCCATCATTCTCTGCACCGGCGGCATCGGCGCGATCTTCGGCAAGTCCACCAACTCCGTTGTCTGCACCGGCTCCGCGCAATCCGCGGTCTACCAGCAGGGCGTGGCGTACGCCAATGGCGAGTTTATCCAGGTGCACCCCACCGCCATCCCCGGCGAAGATAAGCTCCGCCTCATGTCCGAATCAGCCCGCGGTGAAGGCGGTCGCGTCTGGGTTCCGCGCGATCCCAAGGACAAGCGCGCCGCCCAATCCATCCCCGAAGGCGAGCGCTTCTACTTTCTCGAGGAGTGGTACCCCAAGTACGGCAACCTTGTCCCGCGGGACATTGCCACGCGTGCCATCCACCGCATCGTCTACCAGGAAAACCTCGGCATCGACGGCCAGCCGATGGTCTACCTCGACGTCTCGCACCTGCCGCCCGCGCGCCAGCACAAGCTGGAAGGCATCCTGGAGATCTACGAGAAGTTTGTTGGGGACGACCCCCGCAAGGTCCCGATGAAGATCTTCCCGGGCATGCACTACACCATG
>CAXTRU010000167.1:0-8007 GCA_964246665.1 uncultured Acidobacteriaceae bacterium | reverse complement strand
GGCAAGGGACGGCTCAGGCGAACAACGCCTGAGCCTCGACTTCTTTTGGGCGCGCGCCCGCTATGACTTCGGTCTAAGTGACGCCGCCTTCTTCCGCCTCACCCCGAGGCAGTGGAAGCTGCTCGATCGCCGCCACAAGGACGCACTGGCCCATCGCGAGATGGTGGCCGCGTACACCACCGCGGCGGTGATCAATTACGGCTTCTGCCGGCCGGAAGAGCCCGTCAAAGCGCTCGACTACATGCCGAACTACCGCAAGCCGGAATCCACACAGCCGGAGAAGACGCCGGAGCAGCTGCAGGCCGAGAGCGACTACAACGTGCGGGTGCTGGAGCTGGCGGCGCAGATGCGCGACGGCAAGGGCGATCTCTACGAGGAGATCTGCCTAGGAAAGAAGAAGGCAGGGAAGCGTGCCCAGCGGCGAGTTTGAAGAGATCCGCGCAACCTTCCGCGCACTGCTGGGCGACAACCACCGGAAGATGCAGCGCAAGGCGCTGAAGCGGGTGGGCGACCTGGTTAAGACGGAAGCGAAGCGCCGGGCGCCGGCACGGGCGGGTGAGTACGCCACCGGCGGCGTCCTGAGGACGGGCGAGCTCGCGGCGAGCATCAAGGCCCACGTTCACGTGCCGACGGATGAGGCGGCGCTCGCCGGCAAGCCCAGCGGCGTTGTCGTCGCTCCGGAGGGCAAGGTCTACGGCATCGCCGTCGCGATCGAGAACGGGCACGCCAACCTGCGCGGCAAAAAGGGCGGCAAGCAGTCGACCCACGGCAACACACCGGCGCACCCCTTTATGCGGCCAGCGGGCGATGCCACCCGGGAAAAGGCGGAGTCGGTGTACGAGTCTTCCCTGGTCGAAGACATCCAGAAAGCGATGGGGTAGATGGCAGGGAAAGCAAGCGTAATCTTCAACGCGGACACCGGCCAGTACATCGCCGCGGTCCAGGGCATGGACGCTGCGACGGCAAAGGCCGCGCAGACCGTCGCCGATACGAAGAACAAGGTCCTGGAGTCCACCAACCAGCAGGTGGCCGCACTGAAGAATCTCGGTGCGTCCTCTGAGGACCTGGCCAAGGTTCAGACCAGCGCCAGCAACGCGCTTGCCCGCGTAACGGAGAAGAACAGCCAAGAGATCATTGCTTCGCTGGACCGGGTGTACCAGAAACAACTGGCGGTGCGCGAAGCCAGCAAGAACCTGAACATCGACATCCCGCAGAGCGGCCACGGCTTCAGCGATCGGATGGCGGTCTCCGCCGTGGTGCGCGAAGGGGAGGGTACGACCTCCATCCGAGCGATCGAGAACGTGCTCACGATGTTCCCGGCTGCCACCGCGGCCGCGCAGGTGTTTGCCACCGCCATCGGCGTCGGCGGCGTGCTGGGCATCGTGACGGAGATCGGCGAGAAGGGCTATGCGGCGTTCCACAAGCTGGAAACGGCGATGCGGGATGCCGACCAGGCAGCCGAGGCGCTTCACGACAAAGAACGCGTCGCGATCGACGACAAAGAGATCTACAACCAGAAGCTTCAGGACGAGATCGACAAGCTCGAAGGCCACCCAAATAACGGCCTCGCGACGGCACTGCTCGACGTGAAGAAGCGCGGCGATGAAGCGTTGAACACGCTCCGGACCCTCTTTGAGCAGGAAGAGAAGCTGTTCGCCGAACAGAAGATGGGCACCTTCGCGACGGTGCTCAACCAGGTCACCCATGCGGGCCCGGAGGGTACCGACCAGCAGCGCCAGGAGTTGAGGGACGCGAATAACGATGTCGCTTCCAAGATTGCCGGCTACCGCAACAACCTCGATGCGAACCTGTCCCACGCGAAGACGGACGAGGATCGCAAGGCCGCGACACAGCAGTACAACGAAGCGGTGCGGGCCGAAGTCGACTCGCGGGTTGCGACCCTGAAAAGGGAGTACGCCCGGCTTGAAAAGCAGGAGAAGGACAGCCAGAAGGCGCTCTCCGACGCTCAGGATGCCGGCCAGGAGTACCTGCCGTCGGTGATCAACAACGGCTTGAAGAAGCGCAACATCCAGACCAACATCGACGATCTCCAGAGGTTTTCCCAAGGCCAGCAGCTGGACCAGTCGATCTACGACAAGCAGCAGCAGGTTGGGGTACTAAAGCAGGACAAGCAGAACGACCAAACGGCAGACGAGGCTGCCCGCAAAGCGGCCGAAGCGCAGCGCAAACAGTTCGCGGATGAGTACCTGAAGGCTGAGTTGCCTGTGGATCTGGCCACGGGTATCCCGAAAGAGAAGCCCGCGACTCCGGAGGATCTGTACAACCTGCGCGTGCAGCAGCAGCAGACGGCACTGCCCGAAAACAAGCTGGAGGCTGAGAAGAACACCTACGAGGCCTACAAGTCCTGGCTGGAAAAGAGCACGGAAGAGACCCGGCGACTTCGCGAGACCGCAGCCAGGGCGGAGCGTCAGCAGTGGGCTGATCAGCTCGACGCGCTGAAGGCTGCAGGGCCAATGAGTGCGCAGGCGGAAGCGGACTACTGGACGCTGGCCATGCTTGAGGCAGAGACGGGCTCGCAGAACTACCTTGAAGCGGAGCGTAAGGCGAACGAGGCAATCGCCCGAGTGAGGGAAGAGCGGCAGCGTTCGGACGAAGCCAGCAAGCGGGCAGGCCTCCAAGGGGCCAACGACCAGGCCAAGGTTGCCGAAGCCACTGTCGCGCTCGAGCAGCAAACTGGCCAGATCTCCAAGTACGACGCCGCGGTGCAGCTGGCCAACATTCACACCCAGCAATACGCCGCGCAGATCGCTGCGCTGAAGGGGGAACTCGCCCGTCAGCAGGATCTGGATGTTCAGGCACGGCGCGAAGCTCCCTCGGCCGAGACGATCAATGCGCAGGCGGCCGTCGATAAGGCCGTCGCCGATCGCAAGATCCAGGTGGAGACCGACGCGGCAAAGGCCTCGGCCGAAGCCTGGAAGACAGCGCTCGAGCAGAGCAACGCGCAGTGGATCCAGAACGCCACGGACTCGGCCGCGCAGGTCCGTCAGTTGTACAGCCAGGCGATCGACGGCTTCAACGATCAGGCAGCCAGCGCCGTCACCGGCGGCAAAACGGACTGGTCCGGGTATGCGCGTGGATTGGCGAAGACTGTCGCGACCGATGGCCTGAAGCACGCCGAGGCGCCGCTCTTGGGAGCGCTCGGCCTCGGCAAGCCGGATGGCTCGTCTTCGAACCCGCTTTGGGTCCGGATGGCCGAGGGTGGCGCGGGAGCCGGAGCGGTGGGCCTTGGTGCCCTTGGTGGGCTAATGAAGCTCTTCGGCAAGGGCGGAAGCGACGGGGACACAGCCTCGGGTGTTGATGGCGCCGAGGGTACCGGCTCGGCCGTCAGCAGCGTGGCCGACGCCGCGTTGGGCGGATTCTCCCAAGCCGTCAGCATGGGCGGGTTCGCGCTCGGCGGCGACATTGCCCCGGCGCCGCAGGCGCGCAGCATAACTGTCGGCGAGATGGGGGAAGAGCAGCTGACGCTGGGTCCGGGTACCGGCGCCCACGTGACCCCGAACAAGGAACTAGGCAGCGGCGGCGGAAACGCCTACTACAGCGTGTCGGTCGCCAACGGCGTGACGCCGGAGGAGTTCGACATGCGCATGCGTGCCGCCCTCAGCCAATACCATCCGCAAGCCGTGCGCAGCTCCGTGCAGGCCATGCAGGATGCGCAGCGGCGCAAACCCTCCACCTCAAGGTAGCCATGAATCGGAATGTCCTCTGGGCGGCGCTCGGTGCGCTGCTGATGCTGCTGTGCACGTCGGTGTTTCCGGCGCAGACCCAAACGGTCTACGCCAGCAACATCACCGACGCCAACAACAACCTCGTGGCCAGCGCCCAGATCGCCTTCGCGCCCACGGTATGCCCGGCACCGCTGGGCGGATTCCATAAAGGTGGCGGCGGCCAGTCCACCGGCCAAACGGTGTACGCGAACGTGATCAACGGCGGGTTCAGCCTCCCGTTGCCGGACGTCAACCTGACCAACCCGCAGAACCTTGGCTTTGACGTCACGATTGTCGACAACAGCAGCGGAGCCACGCTGCTGCACTACAGCTGCGTTCAGCCGTCCGTCTCCGGCACCTTCGCAATCGGATGGTGCTCTACGGCGCTGCAGGGATGCGACTTCGATCTGTACATCCCGAACATCCCGAAGATTCCTGCCGTGACCACGGGCCAGGCGATCATCAACAACTACAACTCGCAGTTGCTGATCGACATCAGCAACTACCCCGGCGCCGATCTTGGGGCCAAACTCGCCAACGCGGACGCGGCCTACGCGGGCCAGCCGGTCATCTTCGGCATCACGCAGTCCGGGACGATCTCTGGGACGCCGACACTCGGGCCGCAGCACGCGCTTTGGATCACGGCGCCCAAGGTCAACTTCGCAACCTACGTGATCCCCACGCAAGACAATGCCATCGGCTGCGCGCCTGGTGTGCACATCACGACCACGCAAAGCGCCTATGCCCCGCAACCAGACGGCGAGAACTCATTCTTTTATGTCCCAGCCGGTGCGCTGGAAGCGGAGCGAATCAAGATTGAGGGCTGCAACTGGAACGGCTACGGCATGCATTCCGGCTTCATCTTCGACAGCGTGGGACCGACTCAGGACATCAGCATCATCAACAACTACATCGCTTTTGGCGATTTGTACAAGCAGAACGGAGCTGGGCCATCGAACCCGTCGTTGCGGCTGACCGTAACTGGAAACACTGACGACTGGAGCGCCGGTCCCGGAAATTGCTGCTCGATCGGCGTCATGAATTACGGGGCGATGCAGCACGCTTTGGTGGGCTTCAATCACTTCTACTCCAATGTGTTTGGCGTCGAGTTCTTCGCAACCAACTCGAAAGGGCTCGACGGAGCGCAGGGCGCTACCGAAGCCGATGCTGTTGTGGCCGGCATGCAGGACAACCTCATCCAAGGCAACGATTGCCACAACGTCAGCGAATGCGCCTGGGATTCGCTCGGCTACCGCATGCAGTACATCAGCAATTTCGCTGAGGGATGCGGCGGTGACGGATGCTTCGACACCGAGACGGGCAACAGCAATGTGTTCACGAACAACACCGCGATCGGACCTGCCCGCTTCGCGCTCTTTGAGCAGGAGTACGGTGGTGTGAACAATCAGTACACGGACAATCACGGCTTTTGCCCAACGGGCGGCGGCGTGACCATGTTTGGGAACACGACGGCGACAGACGGAACTCGCTATGACCACAACACGTTCTCGTGTATGAGCGGAATCGGAATCTTTCGTTTCAGCGAAAGCGCTGACAACGATGAGCAGATGGTCGGCAATGAGGTGCTGAACGGGATTCTCGCCTACGCCAGCTACTTCGCCAACCAGCACTACAAGGCCAACAACTTCAAGTTCACCTTCGCAATCCCCACATCAGGCATCGGGACGGCCACCTCAGGCGGCTGTGGGCTTTCGTTCGGCAATCTCAACGACCTCAACCAGGCGCTATCCGAAGGTAATACCTTCACGACAACGGTCGCGCAGCCGGTCGCGGCAATTTGCATGGCGACCTCTGTCAGTAACGTCCACGGGGCCACGTACAAATCAATCGGAGATGTCATTACAACGATTGGCTCCGGCTCCTGGGCGGCCGATGTCGCCGTGGGAGCGAGCGGCACGAATGCAGCCAACCCGCCCACATTCGTCCTGCGCGGTACCGAGATGACGACCGGCAAGGTGTCGACGTCCAGCCAGTACGGCGTGGCCACGCCGATCGTTTGCACGGGCGCGCACGTCGGCAACGCAGGCTCGCTCGCGACTCTGAACATCACCGGCAGCACGACGGCCCAGCAGGCCTGCACCAACTAGAGCCGAAAGCAGACCCATGACCGGATGGATGAACATCACGGCGTCGCAGCTCAGCGACGCGACAGGAAGCCCTGTCACCAACGCGACCATCACCTGGACGCCCGTCGACGGTGACGGCAATCCCACATCCTTCCGCGTCGGCGGCGCCAACGGGCAGGTGATCCGTAAGCCGGTGACGGCTACGGTGAACAATGGCGCGTTCAGCCTGCAGCTGCCGGATGTCTCGCTGTGTTCGCCCAGCAATGTCGGGTTCAGCGTCACCGTGCAGGACCTTGAGACCGGCGACATCATCCTTGGTCCCGCCGGCTACAGCTGCGTGCAGCCCTCAACAGATGTGACACCACCATCCCCGAGCAACCCTCGTGGGGGTGCGGGCTACGGCTGGTGCAACAGCAGCGGGGGCGGCAACTTCGACTTGTACACCCCGAACCTGCCGGCTGTACCGATCACCACGATCGCCGGCGGCCCGACGACGGGTGTCGGTCCGGCCGGACCTCCTGGCCAGCCAGGGACTCCTGGGCAATCAGCCACGATCGCTATCGGCCAAACAACCACCCTGGCGTCCGGCTCCCAGGCGACAGTAAGCAATCAGGGCACAGCGTCTGCGGCCGTCCTCGCGTTCGGCATCCCGGCCGGCCCGCAAGGTCTGCAGGGACGTCCCGGGGCGAACGGAACGAACGGGACCAACGGCACCAACGGCGTAAGCGCAACGGTAGCTGTCGGCCAGGTCACCTTGCTTTCGCCGGGCACCACGCCAACGGTTACGAACTCGGGCACCAGCTCAGCAGCCATCCTCGACTTCGGCATTCCGGCCGGTGAGCCGGGAACGAACGGCACCGACGGCGCAAACGGCGTCTCGCCACAGCTGGCGATAGGCACGGTGCAGTTCGTACAGAACAGCCAGCAGCCCTCGGCGACGCTCACCGGGACGCAGGCCAATCCGGTTCTGAACCTGGTCATTCCGTTCCCGGCCATCTCGATCGCGCCGACCACGACGTTGCCGGCCGGCTCGGAAGCCACTGCCGCGGTGTCGCTCGGCCCGAATGGGTCGATCGTCTTCACCTTCGGCCTGCCTGCAGGCTCCGGCTCGAGCACAGGGACGGGAACCGGCACAGGAACAGGCACGGGCAGCTCCGGCACTCCAACCCTGACCGACTCGACCGGCACGACGATGTACCTGTTCGCCTCCAACGGCCGCTTTGCAGAGACACCGCTCGCTAGCCAGAGCGGCGCGGCCTCGCCAGTGGCGAGCATCAAGCTCACCGACACCCAGAGCGGCTACGGCTACACCATCATCACCTCGGTGCAAGGGCGCTTTGTGCTCACGCCGACGTCTGACGGTACCGGCGCGGCGGCCAGCATCACGGTTCCCGATTCCGTCACGGGCGGCACTCGTACCGTCACATCGGCGTTCAATCGCCTCGTCACCACGTAATCGCGCTTCTGCCGTTTGGAGATCTTGCAATGATTCGACTGCTCAAGGCAGCCGTGCTCGCCCTTGTGTGCGTGTGCGGGCTGGCCGCTTCTGCCCAATCCACCACGCCGGCCGCGGTCCCCTACAACCCGGGCAACGGCGCCACGATCAGTCTGGCGTGGACCCAGGGCACCTACTTTCAGGGCGACATCCGCACATACAGCGACGGCTGCAGCTATCTGAGCCAAAAAAATGGCAACACGGACACACCCGGGGCCACGACAAATTGGGCAAAGCTAGGCTGCACGGGTGCTGGAAACGGAGCGGCTGGAGCGCCTGGAAGCATCGGCCCTGCAGGGCCCGCCTACGTCAACGCGGGCACCCAGTACGGGTGCATCAACATCTTCGGCAATTCGATCTGGTACGGCGCCGGGGCCACGAGCGAAACGGCGCTCTTCGGCAATACAGCCATGACGGGTGGTCCACTTGGAACCTCGGTTGGCGAGAAACTTCTCAACGTCTTTGGCGGGCAGGGCGGCAATTTCGCATGGCCCGGTGACCAGATCGCCGACACGAGCTATCGCCAACTCGACCAGCTTCAGGTGCACGGCAACAACAACTGCCTCTTCGTGCTCGGTGAGCCGACTAACGACGAATACTTCTATCAGACCAACACGAACCAGCAAGACACATACTTTCGGACTGAGGAAAGTGTAATCGCCTACGCGGCGATCCCGGATGAGGCGAAGGTGTTTGCAAC
>CAXTRU010000166.1:4595-8033 GCA_964246665.1 uncultured Acidobacteriaceae bacterium | reverse complement strand
CGTTGGGCAGACTGAGATAGTACGGGCCGCCGGCGCCGGACTGGGTGCCTGTTCCGAATATGGCGATCTGGCTGGCGTTGTTCGGGTTGGTTGCGGAGACCGCGGTCGTCACGCCGGCGAAGCGGGAAGCGTCGACCGCCGCCACGGCTGAGGAGGGGTTCGCCCCAAGGGTCAGCTCAGGGTTCACGCTACGTTCGGTCGCGTAGTTCACCTGGGTTAACGCCCCGTTGTTTTGGTCCAGGATGTAGCCCACTTGCTGTTCGGGGTAGTTGATGATGTAGTTGGGGATGCCCCCGGAGTAGCCAGAGATGAAATACGCCGGCGTGGTGTTCTGAACGTTGCTGCGCAGGTCGCGTAGACCGTCGAGGATCTCCGCCCCGCCGCTGTTGGTGCCATTGCTGGTGTAGGTGGCGAGCACACGCTGCTGCAGGCCGGAGGGCGGGATGGCGCGGCCGGCAAACTGGTTTTGGGTGTAGTAGTAAAGCGGGGCTTTGCAGCCTGTGACCGCGAACACCGTGATCAGGGTCACGAGCAGGCCCAGGACGGTGCGGGCAGAGACACTTCGGAGATTCAACGGCTACGGCTCCCTATAAGAAAACAGCGGCGCGCTTTGGCCTATGGAGTGGGCTGGTGTTCCGCTGTGGGGGAGTATACCAGTCTGACAACAGGCAATCGCGCTTGTAGGGGTTGGACGGATGGCGTTTCGAGGCGTTTTCTGCGGGTTAGCATAGGAGCACGAGAGGCGGTGCAAGCGATGGCAGACGACGTGCTAAAAGGCCTGTTCAGCGGCAGAACGGTTCTGTGCGACGGCGCGATGGGCACGATGCTGTATGGCTGCGGCGTCTTCATCAACAAGAGTTACGACGAGCTGAACGTGACGCAGCCGGAGACGGTGCGCGGCGTGCATGAGCAGTACCTCCAGGCCGGTGCCGAGGTGATTGAGACCAACACCTTTGGCGCGAACGCGGTGCGGCTAGAGCACTTCGGCCTGCGCGATCGTGTGCGGGAGTTCAACGTGGCCGGGGCGAAACTGGCGCGGCGCACAGTGGAAGCGCATCGTGAGAAACATGGCGCGGCGGCGTTTGTGGCCGGGGCCGTTGGCTCGCTGGGACCTGTGGGGGCGATGAAACCCGAGGCGATCCGGGCCGTGTTTGCGGAGCAGATCGCGGCGTTGGCTGCGGGCGGGGTGGACCTGCTTATCGCCGAAACAATGATGAGCGTGGTGGAAGCGGAGCAGGCCGTAGCGGCAGCACGGGAAGCTGCGCCGGGGCTGCCCATTGTGGTGTTGGCGACGGTGCGCGAAGACGGGTTGTGCCTGGACGGAACGACGGCGGAGGAGTTTGCGCGGCGGCTGACGGCGGCGGGCGCGGATGCGGTGGGGTGCAACTGCTCCAGCGGGCCGGAGGCGGTGCTGGCGGCGGTGGAGCGGATGCGGGGAGCAACGGAGTTGCCGCTGGTGGCCATGCCGAACGCGGGACTGCCGCGCAGTGTGGAGGGGCGGCACATCTACATGGGCTCGCCGGAGTATATGGGGAGCTTTGCGCAGAAGTTTGTGCGCGCCGGGGTGAGCTGGGTGGGCGGATGCTGCGGGACGACGCCGGCTCATATCCGGGCGATGCGGGGCAGGCTGCGGGCGGTGGTCGCGCAGACTGTGGCCGAGGAGGCCATGGAACGGCGGCACGCGGTGCCTGTGGCGAGCTCGGCCGCTGCGGACGATGACGCGCGGAGTGTGGAGCCGCCGGCGTTGGAGGAGCGCTCGGGCATCGGGAGAAAGATTGCGCGCGGCGAGTGGGTGACGTTGGTCGAGATTGTGCCGCCGAAGGGCTTTGACTGCGCCAAGGAACTCGCTGGGGCGGAGTTGCTGGCGCGGCGTGGGGTGGACGCGATCAACGTGCCGGATTCGCCACGGGCGAGTGCGCGGATGAGCGCGATGAGCCTGTGTGTGCAGATCCAGACCAAGGTGGGCGTGGAGACGGTGCTGCATTACACGTGCCGCGACCGCAACCTGCTGAGCATTCAGAGCGATTTGCTGGGCGCGGCGTCCATCGGGCTAAAGAACATCCTGTGCCTGACGGGCGACCCGCCAAAGATGGGTGCCGGACCGGATGCAACCGCCGTGTTCGACGTGGACGCCATTGGGCTGACGCGGATTGTGCAAGGGCTGAACCACGGACTCGACATCGCGCGGAGCCCTGTAGGCGGTGGATCGACGGCCTTCACGATTTCGGTGGCGGCCAACCCCGGGGTGCAGGATATCGACCACGAGGTGCGGCGGTTTGCGTACAAGGTGGAGGCTGGGGCGGAGTTTGCGATCACGCAGCCGGTGTTTGACATGCGGCTGCTGGAGCAGTTTCTGCGGCGAGTGGAAGGGTTCAGGATTCCGGTGATTGCGGGCATTTGGCCGCTGACGAGCCTAAAAAATGCGGCGTTTATGCGCGATGAGCTGAAGGTGTCGATGCCGGAGGAGATCCTGGAGCGCATGGCTCGGCATACGGAGAAAGAGGCGATGCTGGCCGACGGGCTGCTGATCGCGCAGGAGATGCTGGCCGGGGTGCGGGGCGCGGTACAGGGCGTACAAGTGAGTGCGCCCTTTGGCAAATACGCGGCGGCTGCCGAGGTGTTGGGGTTTCGCGAAGAGGCGGTGATGGGTGGCTGAGGCGAAGGCGAGTTTTGAGGAGCAGCTGGCAGAGTTAGAGAAGGTGGTGGAGCAGCTGGAGCGTGGAGAGCTAAGTCTGGAGGAGAGTGTCGGGCTCTTTGAGCGCGGGATGCGGCTGAGCGAGTCGTGCAAAGGGCAGCTGGCCAGCGCGGAGAGCCGGATTCAGGTGCTGTTGCAGCCACGGGAGAAAGGGCCTGTGCGGGTGGAGGCGTTTACGATGGGGGAGGACGAGGTGGACGAGGAAATCTCTGCGGAGTAGGGCGCCCATATGGCGAAGCGAGACATAGACTCGGCCGCACTTTGGCGTCGTGATGCCGAAAGACGTGAGAGTGGATGGTTGGCGATGAAGCCAAAACTTGAGCTGTTTCGCGCCACGGCTGACGAAAAGCATGCGAAACAGGTTGAGGTCCAAGAGCTAGCGCAGCGACGATTCACTCCTGAGGTTACGTCGATAGAATCTCAGCGATGCTTGAGTGGGCAGTCGCAATCGAGCGCAGCGCGCGCGAAGGCGTTCGATTCTTGCGTTGGCAGGACGAGAACGACCACACGGTGAAAGGCTAAGCGACTTGCGTGGTCCAAGACGTGATCCGGCACAAGCAGCGAGTCCCTTTTATGTTGTCAGCGAGGAGTGCATTAGCTGCGGTGCGCCCGTATCTGAAGCTCCGAATCTCATGGCTTACGACCGCAGCGGTTCGTGTTGCTTCATTCGTCAACCTTCGACCGAGAGCGAAACAGATGATGCAATACGCGCGATGTGGACGAGTTGTTGCGGAGCCGTTAGG
>CAXTRU010000166.1:0-4585 GCA_964246665.1 uncultured Acidobacteriaceae bacterium | reverse complement strand
ACTGCTAGGTTTGGCGGATCAAAGTGACCTGCCGGTTTTGGGGCAGCGTACATTGCGAACGGAAGCTGTTTTCTCCTGGTTTCACGAAGGTCTGGGAGAACAAGCCGAAGCTGAGGCTATCCTCACCGTTTTGACCCGGTCACTGCGGTCCGGTGCAGATACCAGCGTGACTCGCGCTGAAACTTGCGCTGAGGGCTGGTCATTTCAATACACGTGGGCCCGAAGCTTGAGCGAGTGGAGCAGCGGTCGATCCGTACGGATTCTGCTGCGACGTGCTGGTTCTGATTGGCGCTTCAGCATCTCCGAAAACGACAACGGTGCGGTTGGTGTCGCGATTGCTCTCGACCAGTGCCTTCAGGCTAACGCCCGTGTTGGCAACCTTGAATGGTTCTCTGCCCAGGATTTGCCTCTGAAAATGCATGGTTCTGCTCATCCGTACTGAGAGATGTGACTTCGGAACCTTTCGCGACTTCGACAGTTCTGGCGATTATCGAGAGCTACGGCGGTACAGAAACGCAGATTCCCTGCGGGAGTGACAAAAAACAAGGATGGGCGCAAGGAGGGTGGAGTCGAGTATCTCTCCGGAGCTCAGTGGCTTACCGGTCACGGCTGGTGACGAAGCCTGGGACCCAAAGGAGGGCTCGCTTAAATTCGCTGTCGGGGAGTTCGGCGATGGATTGGCGGGCCACTTCGGCGTAGGCGCAGGCGGTGTCTTTGGCGTAGGCGATGGAGCCGTGCCGCTGAAGAATCTCGAGAATCTGCGTGTGCTTAACCCGGGCGAAGCTCCGGTCGGCGAGGACGGTGCGGATGGCTTCGCGGTCGGCACCGGTGCCGCGTTCCAGGGCGTGGATGACGGCGAGGGTGGCTTTGCCTTCGCGCAGGTCGGACGCGGTGGGCTTTCCGAGAATATGGTCGGTCGCGGTGAGGTCGAGAACGTCATCCACAATCTGAAAGGCCAGGCCGAGGTTGCGGCCGTACTCGCCCAGCGCGGCCTCGTACCGGGCGGTGCCGCCGACCTCATCGGCCAGGGGGCTGTGATGGCCGTTGCCGTTGTGGAGCCTGGGCCGGCTGGGCGGGGCGGTATCGCCGCGTTGCGTTTCATCGGCGATCACGGCGCCAAGCTGCATGGAGACTTGGAAGAGGCAGGCGGTTTTGCGGAAGATCAGGTCGAAATATTCTTCTTCGTTGATTAAATGGCCGAGCTTTTCCATCTGCAGCAGTTCGCCTTCGACCATCTGCTGTGTCAGCGAGATAAGGAGGTCGAGCACACGGAAGTTGCGCTCCGCGAGCGCACTTTGGAACGCCTGCATATAGAGCCAATCGCCGGCAAGGACGCACTTGGCATTGCCCCAGGTGGTGTTGCTGGAAGGGCGACCACGACGGGTGCTGGCCTCGTCGATGATGTCGTCGTGCACAAGGGTGGCAGTGTGGAGCATCTCGACGACGGCACCAAGGCGAAGGCGTGCGTCGGAGTGGCTGCCGCAGGCGCGTGCCGCGAGCAGGAGCAGCATGGGACGGATACGTTTGCCGCCCCCGGCCATCAGGTAGGAGGCGATCTCGGTCACAACGGTGACCTGGGAGTCGGATTGCCTTGCGAACTCGACCTCAACAGCGGCTAAGTCGTCTCGTAGAAGTTCAAAGACTTCGCCGGCCGTCGAGATGGAAATGGACCCCACGTCTGCTTAGAGTAGCAGGAAGGCTTCCAGGGAGCAGGGTCCGGCAGCCATGTTGTATGGCATGCAAAGAAGGGCCTCAATTTGAACGAAAGTTCGTGAACTGCAGCTCGAGGCCGAGGTCCTTGCCGCGCAACATGCCCATGATCTCCTGCAGCGTGTCGCGGTCCTTGCTGGTGACGCGGACGGTGTCGCCCTGGATGGAAGCCTGGGCTTTTTTCTTGGATTCCTTGACCATCGCGACGATCTTCTTCGCCGCGTCCGAGCTGATGCCCTGTTTGAGCTTGATCTTCTGACGCACCGACGAGTTCGCGGCGGGCTCGACCTTCTCGTACTCAAGATTTTTTAGGGAAACGCCACGCTTGACGAGTTTCTGCGACAGGATCTCGATGACCGACTTCAGGGTGTAGTCGTCCTGGCTGGCGAGCTGGATGGTCTCGTCGCCCTCCAGGGCAATGGTGGATTTGGAGTTCTTGAGGTCGAAGCGGGCGTTCACTTCCTTGGAGGCCTGGTCGATGGCGTTCTTGACCTCCTGGATTTCTACCTTGCTGACGACGTCGAAGCTTTGATCTGCGGGCATGCGTTTCGATTCTCCTGAGTGGTGGCGCGACGATCCATTATGACGCGCGCTGGGCGCCGTTGCCGGCGGTAGATGGGAAGAGGCGGTGAAAGTTGGCCGTGGTCAGCGCGGCGATCTCGTCGGCGGTGGCGCCGCGCAGCCCGGCGAGGAACGCCGCGGTCTCAACGACGTATGCCGGTTCATTCTGCTGACCGCGGCGGGATTGCGGCGTGAGGAAGGGCGCGTCGGTTTCGACGAGGATACGGTCCGCCGTCGCAGCGACGGCGACCTGCTGCAGCCCAACGCTCTTGGGGTAGGTGAGATTCCCGGCGAAGGAGAGATAAAAGCCGGCCGCAAGGGAGCGCTCGGCCTGCGACGGGTTGCCGGAGAAGCAGTGCATGATGCCGGGCAGGCCTGTGGGCGTCCAATGCTCAGCGATGAGCGCCAGCAGGTCCTCCCAGGCGTCGCGGTGGCTGAAGCGGGCCTTCACCTTCGTGCCTGCGAGCTCTGACGTCCGGCAGTGGATGGTGATCGGCTTGCCTGCGCGGGCGGCGATGGCAAGCTGCGCCACAAAGGCGGCCCCCTGGACGTCAGGGTCGGGGTTGTCGATGTGGTAATAGTCGAGGCCGATCTCACCGATGGCGATCGTGCGTGCCTCCTGCGCGAGTTCCTCCAGCCGCCCGAGGGCGCCGGGCGTGGCCCGGTGTGCCTCCTGCGGGTGAATGCCGACGGAGGCGTAGATCTGCAGGTCGGCCCCTGTGTGGGATTTGGCTAGCTCCAGGGCCCGGTGCATGGTCTCCGGCCCGTCACCGATACCGATCGCCAACAGCGTTGTGACGCCAGCCTGTTGTGCTTGGTTCAGGATCTGCGGAAGGTCCGGGTAATCGTCTAGGTGACAGTGGGAGTCGATCAGCACGACTTCCTAAGATACGCTGACCGCGTCCGCGCGTTGCGCCGTCCCCGAAAGGTGAGTAGCGGCGCTCGTGCCGCTGCTGTAGAGTGTGCGTTGTGTTCTTTGCGCTGTCTGCTAAGGTTCGGGCACTGCCGAAGCCGGATGCGGGGCAGGCCTACGCTGGAAGTAAGCAGGAAGAGTGAGCCGTTCGGTCCTGAAAAGCTTAAAGCGTCTTGCGGCGCACCTTCCGCTCGCACGGCAGGCGGCGATGGTGCGCCGGGTAGTGCCGCGGGCAGCCTGGTATCGTACAGCCCTGACGGTGGCGCGTCTGCAAGGGCGTTTGGTGGCGCGGATGGGCGGCAATGCCGCGTTCACCACGGCGATGATGCTGGATTTTTGGCTGCGTGAGCTGAGCTTTGGCGGTGTGTTCCCCATCCCGTACCGGGTGAAGGGCGCCGAGGTGTGCCGTACCCCCGGGGCGAAGCTGTACACCTGGACACACCTGCCGCTCACCGAGGTTCCGCTGCGGGTGGGCCTGGAGGAGGGCGGCGAACCCCCGGCGGTGGTGGCCGACCCCGGCAAGATCGTCAACGAGCGGGAGTTTCTGGTCTTCGGCTGGAAGGAACACATCGAGGCGATCCCGGCAGACGAATACCTGGTGCGGCATGTGCGCGCGACGCTGAAGCAGGGCCGGCCCGTGGTCTTTCTGGCCGATCCGTTTCTGGGCGGCGCGTTGACGGACCTGCCGCTGCGGTTGGCCGCAAAGGTGGGAGCGCCGGTGGTGTTTCAGTGGGCGGAGTTGGCGGCCGATGGTGTGCTGGATGTCGAGTTTCGGCTGGCCCCGCGGCCGATGAACGAGGACGACGCGGCGATAGAGGAGAATCTTGCGTTCCTGCGGGAGCGGAACCGTGAGGCTTTGGCTCGGTTGGGGTGGAATCGCGGGTAGCGGTTGGCAGTGGTGGCTGGCGCTAACCGCAGATTCCCTTCGGGAATGACAACAAAGTTGAGGGCTGCCGTTGATGGCAGCCCCTTGGTGCGGGCAGTTCCTAGCGGACACGGGAGCCGAGGGCGATCTCTTCGCCGAAGGTGGCGAGGACGGGCTTGCCGTCGGGACCTTCGCTGGCAGCGAGAAGCATGCCGTGGCTGTCGAGGCCGCGCATCTTGCGGGGAGCCAGGTTCGAGACGACCACGATGCGGCGTCCGATGAGCTCTTCCGGCGTGTAGTGCTGGGCGATGCCGGAGAGGATCTGGCGCTTGCCGAGCGCGCCGAGGTCGACTTCCAGGCGAAGGAGTTTGTCGGCCTTTGGGATGCGCTCGCAGGCGGTGACCTGCGCGACACGGAGGTCGACCTTCATGAAGTCGTCGATGGTGATGGGTTCGGTGGCTGGTTCCTGGTTGTTGGTTGCTGGTGTTTGCGCGGCAGCAGCAAAGGGGCCGCTGGCGGGTGCGGAGGTGTGTGGG
>CAXTRU010000165.1:1554-8064 GCA_964246665.1 uncultured Acidobacteriaceae bacterium | reverse complement strand
CTCCAGAAGGTGGGTGCGGCTGTATGCGTTGCTGAAAACCGCCTCAAATAACTCCTTGCTGTAGATTCCGCGATGCTGTTCGCGGAACCGGCTCGCCGCTTGCTCCATCAGGCCAAGAAGCGTCTCGATGAGGGAGGACGTGAACTGTGCCGTTTCCTGAACGGCACGAAGCATATAGAAGGTCCAGTTCTCCCAGCTTGCCTGTTCGGTCACCTGGCGTAAACCTTCGTAGTACTCCCGCTTATGCTCCAGAATGTACTTCGAAAGGTAGAGAACAGGAAGATCCAGAAGCCGCTGTTCCACGAGAAAAAGGGTGTTGAGGATGCGTCCTGTCCTTCCGTTACCGTCCGAGAAGGGATGAATGGCCTCGAACTGGTAATGGCCAACCGCCATGCGAATGAGAGGATCTACGCTTTCGTGCTCGTAGAAGTACCGTTCCAGGTTGAGTAACTTTTCGTGAAGCAGTTCTTGACCTTCCGGGGGTGTGTACAGGATCTCGCCTTGAAGGTTCTTCAGCGTTGTTCCCGGCAAGGAACGAACCCCTACGGATGTTTCTCGGACAATCCCGACGATCTCGACAAAAAGGCTGGTACTGAGCGGGCGCTTACGGATCTGTTCAAAACCGTACCAGAGCGCCTCCCTGTATCGCAGGATTTCCTTTGCCGCTGGGTCAACCTGATCCTCGGCCCCGGCGGCCACTCGGTAGAGTTCGTCATTCGTGGTCACGATATTTTCGATCTCCGAAGAAGAACGTGCCTCCTGCAATGCGACGCTGTTTACGAGCAGCCGCGGGTTCGGCAACCGTTGTGCTGTGCTGCGCAACTGCTCTAGCGCCCTTGCCGATGCGATGGTCTGCTTTAAAATACGGGGCGTCTCCAGATCCACCGGTGGCGGAAGTAGGGGCAGGTCGTTGTACGGCTGGTCGCGGCGAAAAGGCATCGCTTTGAGCAAAGCAAAAGGTCCTTGCAAATGCAAGGACCTTCGCTGTTTCGAAGAAGACTTCTACTTGGCTGCGGCTTCGGCCTTCTTGGCGTCTGTGTTTGCGAACTTGCGGCGGAACCGCTCGATACGGCCGGCGGTGTCGACGAGCTTCTGCTTGCCAGTGAAGAATGGGTGGCACACGGAGCAGATTTCGAGGACGATGTCGCCCTTGTGCGTGGAGCGGGTTTGGAAGCTGCTGCCGCACGCGCAGCGAACCGTGGTGGTGTCGTACTTGGGGTGGATGCCTTCTTTGGGCATGGGTGAATCCTCTCGCAATCTTGAATTGAGCTTTCCCGCCGCAGAACGGTTTGCTTGCCTTGTCCACGCTTCGGGCCAGATGGGCCGGGCTCAGGGCATCAACTTCCTGTCGCGCTGCAGCTTGGACCCCGACTCCCGGGACCTCAGGCGCTAGATATTAGAGTAGCATCCAACCTCGCCGATTCAGGCGCGCTGGCGGGTGACCGCGCGCAACAGTACCGGGGAGAAGGTCGCCACGAAAGCGATGGCCATCATGAGCGCAAGCGCCGCCGCCGTGTGCCATACGGCGAACACCGCCCAGCCCAGCAGCCCCCAAAAGGCCATGTTGGCCGAGGCGGCGACGTAGACCCAGTCCGAAAACTTGTGCTGGTCGCGCCAGAAGTTCATCTCGCGAAGAGGCGGGTAGGTGCTGGCGGGGGAAAGCGCCAGCCGCAGGACCACCACCGGCAACAGATTGACCACGAGCACAAGGAAGACCCACGCCACCGGCGCCCAGGAGACCGGGAGCCGCGGCTCAATCCACCACGTGACGGCCAGGGTGAGCAACACGTTGAGCGTGGCGCCGGCGTTCACGGCGACGGGAAAGTGGCCCATGTCGGCGAGCCTGTTCATCTCATTGAGCTTCTTGCTGCCCGCGTTCACGGAGGCTCCAAGGGCCGGCGCCTTTGGACAGCGGATGGCCCTTTCCCCAGCGTACGCTGTCCCCTGGGGCAGGAGGCGTACGGCTTTGGACGGAATGGAAGAGAAGCTTGTTGAGTCCGTGTGGGATTACCCGCGGCCGCCGCGCCTGGAACCGACGGACAGCGCATTGCGGGTGGTGCACAGGGGTTTGGTGATCGCGGAAAGCCGCCGTGGGCTCCGCGTGCTGGAAACGAGCCACCCGCCGGTGTTTTACCTGTCACCCGAGGACATCCGCATGGACCTTATGCGCCCTTCGCAGCAGCGGCGAAGCTTTTGTGAGTTCAAGGGCTTGGCGATGTACTGGACGCTGGCCCTGCCGGATGGGGCCGACGAAGTCGTGGTGCCCGATGTGGCATGGAGCTATCCGGAGCCGTCGTCGAGCTTCCGGCCGCTGCGGGACCACCTGGCGTTTTACGCCAGTCGCGTGGATGAGTGCACGGTGGATGGTGAGCGGGTGCAGGCGCAGGCGGGCGACTTTTACGGCGGCTGGATCACGTCGAGGGTGCGCGGACCGTTCAAGGGGCCGCCGGGCACGCGGGGCTGGTGAGCGCCGTGGTCCTGCGGGAGCAAATGTCCTCATTCGCACAGCGCTGGCCGGGCAGCCGGGGGCGACCGGGGCTGCGATACTGAAGAGACGGGTCCGATTCGGGCCGCTTTCTTACGATGTCTGATCTATGTCCCATATGCGGCGGAAGTGGGTTGCGCTTTGTGCAACTCGAAAAAGGCAATCGCGCGGTAAGTGATTGTGACTGCAAGGTCCTTGACCGAACCTTCCGCAGGGTCTCTGCAGCAAAGATTCCGGCACGCTACCGGGAACTCACCCTGGACAACTTCATCACCAATCGCGGCGGCACCAATGAGTGCCTCGTGGAAGCGAAGTGGCGTGCCGAAGAGTTTGTGAAGGCCTATCCATGGGACACCTATGAGAATGGCCTCCTCTTTGTAGGACCATGCGGTGTTGGTAAAACGCATCTGGCGGTGGGCATTTTGACGGCGCTGATCGCAGGACGTGGTGTGAGCGGACGGTTTGTGGATTGCAAGGAACTTTTAAAGCAGGTACAGGACTCCTACTATCCGTCGACCCTGACCACAGAGCGCCAGGTGCTACGTCCGGCGCTCGCGGCGGACGTCCTTGTACTGGACGAACTTGGCGCGGCACGGAATACCGATTGGGTGAGCGATATGGTCGAGCACATCCTAAATATGCGTTACAACGACAAGAAGACCACCATCGTTACGACCAATTTAAGGTTTGCGCCTGTACCTGCAGGGTTCAAAACTGGAGACGCCAATTTAACGCCGACCCTCGCGGACCGGATCGGTGAGCGGATGTTTTCTCGCCTGCAGGAGATGTGTGTCGTGGTGAATATGCAGGACGCGCCTGACTACAGAGCAACGTCCGAGGGACGTGCAAGCTTCGCCCCGCGCGTGATGCGGAACCGTCCGAAGACGGTTCCGGAGTAGAATCGGCGCTGTATGGCCGACCCGAATCAACCGTTCACCCCTGATACTTCGCGCGCCGGTGGCCCCGGCATGTTTACCGATCCGCCGGCCACGGAGAGGACCTTTCCTACCGTCCCGGTGGCGATAGCGGCTGCGGCGGTGCTGGTACTTCTTGCCGTGATGGTCATCATGGGGCGGCGCCACGCGGGTGCGACGGGCGCTCCCGACACCTTGCGGCCGTTGGCAGCGTATGCGTCGAACATCAAGTTGAGCGGGCTCGCCATGAGTGAGTCGACGAGCTTCTCCGGGGGGAAGTCCACCTTCATCGACGGCCATGTCACCAATGCGGGGACGTTGACGGTGACGGGCATCACGGTGCAGGTGCTGTTTTCTTCGGACGCGGGCGGCGCTCCACAGCTGGAAACCGTGCCGGTGAGCCTGATCCGGACACGGCAGCCCTACCTGGATACCGAGCCGGTGAGCGCGGCTCCCGTGGCGCCCGGCGCAGGGGCAGATTTTCGGTTGATCTTCGAAGGGATTCGGCTGGAGTGGAACCAACAGATGCCGGAGATCCACGTGGTCGAGGTTGAAACCCGCTAACGACCTTGGGCAATCCAGAGGTTTTCCACAGAAATAGGCTCGGGCCGGAAATCCGCTGCGGAGGGAACAGCGTTCCCTCTACAGCGGTGTGGGCCCAGCGGTAAATCGGGGCCAATCGCGCCGGATTAGCGAACGGCGGATGTTCGCTTCCAAGCTCTCCTGACGGAGAGGTACCAAGGCAGATTGGCCCTCCCACGCGGGAGGGCCTCTTTTTTGTTTGGCGCGGTGTCCGCCTACAGTCCGCTGTGCTGACGGGCGGCGGCGTGGATGGCCAACAGGCTTTCGAGCACAGGCCGAAGACGATTCAGGTGCAGGGCGTTTGCGCCGTCGGACTTGGCGTGGGCAGGGTCGTCATGCACTTCGAGGAAGATGCCGTCGACACCGGCAGCGACGGCCGCGCGGGCGAGCACGGGAATGAACTCCGGCTGACCGCCGGAGACGCCGTTGGCCGCGCTTGGGGTCTGGACGGAGTGGGTGCCGTCAAAGATGACGGGGGCCAGGGTGCGCATGGTGGGCAGCGAGCGGAAGTCAACGACGAGGTTGTTGTAGCCGAAGCTGGCGCCGCGCTCGGTGAGGGACGCCCGGGTGCACCCGCCGTCCTTGAGCTTCTCGACGGTATGCTGCATGTCCCAGGGTGCGACAAATTGGCCCTTCTTCACGTTCACGGCGCGGCGAGGACCGACGCAGGCCCCAGCCGCCGCGAGCAGCAGGTCGGTTTGGCGGCAAAGAAAGGCCGGGATCTGCAGCATGGCGTCCACGTCGCCCAACGCGTCTGAAGCGGCGTGCGCCTGCTCTGGGGTGTGAATGTCTGTGAGGACGGGTACGCCGTGCTCCTGGCCGATGGTGCGGAGAATGCGGCAGCCTTCCTCCAGCCCGGGACCGCGAAAGCTGTGCACGGAGGTACGGTTGGCCTTGTCGTAACTCGCTTTGAAGAGGTACGGGATCTTGAGGTCTTCGGCGATGCGCCGGATGGCGTCGGCGAGCTTGCGGGCGTGGACTTCGGACTCCAGCACGCACGGGCCGGCGATCAAAAACAGGTCGGGCCCGCCGATCGAAACAGGGCCCAAAGGGAATGCCTGGGTGTGGGTCACAGAGGTATTGGAGCACAAACGAGCGCGGCAGTGACAAGGGAAAGCACAACGCCCCGGCGGTTAGCCGAGGCGTTGTGGGGTGGTACGCGGTGCGTTTATGGGTTCGTTCCGGTCGTCGGGAAGTTGACCGAGATCGCGTGCGAGCCGTTGCCGACGGCGACGAGACAGGAGGGCAGCGCCGAGGTGGGGAAGGGCGTGTTGAGCACGGAGCTGAGCACGCCGGTGTGGGAGTTCAGTTCAGCTCCACCGATGTTGTTCGAATCGAGGTTTGAGGAGTAGAGGAACTGCCCAAGGTTGGGGTCGATGGTGACGCAATTTGTGCCGGTACCGGAGGTGAAGTTGGAGCCCGCGACGCCGGAAAGACTGCCGGTCGCACGGTTGATGGCGTAGGCGCCCACGGTGCCGGCGTTCGAGTTGGCCGTGTACACATACTCTGCACGCGGGTCGACGATGATCGAGACGGGCAGGGCACCGGTGCTGAACGGGCTGGACGGCATGGCGGTGAGATTGCCGGTTGTGGAACGCGCGACGTTGTAGCCGTAGATCTGGTTTGTTTCCTGATCGGTGACGTAGACAAAGCTGGCTGTTCCGTCGACCGCGATGGCGCTTGGGGTAACGCCGGCCGTCACGCCCTGGAGCAGGCCGGCGGGCGTGGTCGCAGTGCCGGAGAGCGGGGTGAGGGCGCCGGTAGTCATGTTTTGCGCGTAGCCCAGTACCGTCGGCTTACCGGCCGTGACTTCCTGGTCGATCACATAGGCATAGGTGTTGTAGTTGCCCGCGGCGGATCCGGTAGCCGTGGTGCAGGCCGGATTGCCCGAGACCAGCGGGGACGTAACGCAGACGGGCGCCGAAACCGCGATGCCGACGGGGTTGTTGCCCACGTTGAGCGTGGTCGGGGTGCCGAGGCTGTTATCCGAGTTGATCTTGAAGATGCTGACGCCGCCGGGACCGGGCGACGCCGGGGTGAAGCCGTTCTGGTATGTGAACGTGACGTACAGGAAGGTGCCGGTCGTGTCGACTGCGGCGCCGGTGGGGTAGGTGCCGGACAGGTTATAGGTATGCGCGGCATAGAGCTTGCCGTCGGTGCCGACCTGGAACTCCTCAACAGAGTTGCCGTCGGAACCATTGGCACCGCCGATGACGTAGATGGCCTGGTTGTTTGGGTGGGCAACGATCTTGATGGGATCGGAGACGATGGCGGCAAATGGAGAGCCCGCGACTTGGTTCAGAATGCCCGTCTGGAAGTCGACGGAGTAGGCTGAGACCGTGGCGTTGGCCGCAGAAACGGCATAAACGTACGCAACCGTGTAGTCACGGCTGCAGGAGCTCAAGCCGAGAGCCAGCGTCAGTGCGGCCCCTCCGGTGATGGCGCTCCGAAGCTTTGTTGTCAACCTCATCTGCTTCCCTTGGGGGGGGGGGCCCGGGGGGGGGGGCGGGGGTTTTTAGAGGCCGCGCC
>CAXTRU010000165.1:0-1544 GCA_964246665.1 uncultured Acidobacteriaceae bacterium | reverse complement strand
GGCAACCTCATCTGCTTCCCTGGGGGCGGCCTCCGGGGGAGGCCGCCTGTTCTTTCTGCCGGACGGCCGGCGAATCAATTGCAAACCGCGCATGCGGTGACGGACGGATGGGTGTCTACAGATTCCCGCTAATCGCCAGGCAGCTCAACCCGCTCCGCGCCGAGGTTTGGAAGGTGGAGCCTCGCGAAAGATTGGCCACCTGGCCCGTGGTGTCGGAGTAAAGATAGCCCGTGATGGTGCCGTCCGTGCCGTTGGAGGTGTACAGGTACTTGGAGGTCGGATCTTCCACCATGCAGGTGGGGCCGGCGCCGGAGCTGAAGGGGCTGCCGGAGATGGGCTGCAGGATGCCAGCGTTGATGACGTAGGCGGTGATGGTGCTGCCGCGCGTCGTCGCTGTGGTGTTTGTCGACGATGCGTTCAGCACGTACACATACTTGCCGGAGGTCGTCAGGAAGGCATTGACCGGATTGACGACGGTGGGATCATTTGTGGTCCGGCCGCCGGTAAACGGCACAAGGGCACAACCGGAGCCGACCGTGTACGAATTGATGAAGCTGGTTGAGGAACCGTTGTTGGAGTCGGTAACGAAGACGTACTGCCCGCCGTTGGTGCCGCTGCTGATCGAGCTTGCGGAGGCCGTATTCAGCGTGATGGTTCCCGTGGTCACCGTGCCGAGTTGGCCGTTGGCGACGCTGTACGCCGAAACCGTCTGATTGCTGTTGTTCAGGGTGAAGAGGCAATTGCCGGTCTGGACCATGCGCAGGGGGTTCACGCCAACCTCAAGGAAGTTCGGCGCGGACTGGCCGGGCTGCGTGCTGGCCGTCTGCTTAACCAGGCTCAAGCGGCCGGTTGAGGGGTCGGAGGAGAAGGTGGTGATCACGCCGTTGCCGTCACCAGGACTGATGACGTTGCCTGCGGCATCCTTGACTGGCGGGCCGTAGCGGTCGAGCACAAAAAGGTAGCTGCCGGTGGGGTCAAACTGGGCCCACACGTGGCCTTCCCCTTCGCTCTCGTAGCTCTGCTCCGGTGTGAGCGTGCCCGTGCCCCCCACCGCGAAGAGTTCGATGGCATCGCTGCTGCCGGTGCTTGTCGAGGTGAAGCCGGTGCCCTGGTTGATGGCATACACGAAGCGCCCACCGGGACGAACCAGCACCTGGACCGGGGTTGACCCGCCGCTGGCGAACGGCTGCCCGGGGATGGCGGTCAGGTTGCCGGTATAGTCATCCACCAAGTACCCGACAAGCTGACCACCTTGCGAGCCCGTGGACCCCGAGGCTGCCGTTGTGCCTGCCGCCCACAGATAGGCGATGGTTCCACCACCACAAGCCGTCATGCTAAGACCCAGGGCTGCTGCCGACATCAGGGCCATAGCTGCACGGCCAAACCAACTCCACTTCATGCGTTTCCTTCACTCAACCCGCGCACGCAGCCCTTGCCGGGCTTGCTGCAGGCGGGGAACCTGTCTTTCAAGGTGGTACAAAACTTCACTTCATTGTAGGGGTTGCGGCGGTTTCCTGCCACTTGCTGCAGGGTGGGACGGGCGG
>CAXTRU010000164.1:0-8117 GCA_964246665.1 uncultured Acidobacteriaceae bacterium | reverse complement strand
AAGTTCCATTCACCTGACGGCGGTCGCCCACCCGGATGCCGCGACGGAAAAGCTCGTCAGCGTTGCGGGCGCCTCGAACTGCACGTACTCCACCCCGTTCTGGTCTCCGGATGGCCAAACGCTCGCGTTTCTTTCCGACTGCGCCGCCCTCGAAGGAAAGCAGAACAAGGGCCAGTTGCAGATTTATCTCTGGTCCAAGGCCACCGGCCAGGCTCGCCAGCTCACCCATGTGACGGGCACCATCCAACAGCCCGCCTGGTCGCCCGACGGCAGGTCCATTGCGTTTCTCTTCGTCGAAAACGCAACCCGCACCGCCGGCGCGCTCGACGCCATGAAGCCCTTTTCCGGCGTCATCGGTGAGGACGGCGTTGAAGTGCAGCGCGTGTATGCCATTGACTCAACCACCGGCAAGGGCAACTTCCAGACCCCGCTCACCCTTCACGTGTATGAGTTCGACTGGAACCCGAACTCGCGCGAACTTGCCTACATCGCCGCCAGTGCCCCCGGGGAAAACAATTGGTGGATCGCCCAGCTGTGGGCCGCACCTGTGCGTATGGGAGCTAACGACGTTCCTGAGCAGCCTCGCTCGATCCTCGACCCCGGCAAAGTCTCCGGCTCGCTCCACGGCCTGCAGATTGCCGTGCCCCGCTTCTCGCCGGACGGCAGCAAGATCGCCTTCATCGGCGGCCTTATGTCCGACCAGGGCTCCACAGGCGGCGACCTCTACGTCGTCGACACCAAGGGCGGCGAACCCACCGACGTCACCGCTAACCTCGACGGCACGCCGTGCTATGAAACATGGATCAACGACCACACCCTCGGCTTTGTGGAAGACCGTCGCGGCCATACTTTGCTGGTCGACTGGGACGTGAACCGCAAGGCAGCCGTCGCGGGCAGCACCCGCGACCTCGGCGAAGTGTCGGTCGGTGGCGGTCCGATCAAGGATGCCGTCTCCTTCAGCCCGGCTAACGGTGGCAGCCTCGCCTTCACGGAGCAAGGCTTTGCGCAGGCGCCTGAGATCTGGACCGCCACGGACTCCGGCGCGCACCAGCTGACGCACCTGAATAGCGGCGTCAAAGCCACTGCCCGCACCGAGTCGGTCGAGTGGACCAATGGTCCCTTCCACATCCAGGGTTGGCTCACCTTCCCCGCCCACTACGACCCTGCAAAGCGCTATCCCATCATCGTCAACGTCCACGGTGGCCCTTCCGCCTCCATCACCGCGCGCTTTGCCGCCGGCGGCTTCAGCTGGGCCGACCACGGCTACTTCGAGCTGCAGCCCAACCCGCGCGGCAGCTTCGGCCAGGGCGAAGCCTTCACCGAAGCCAACCGTAAGGACTTCGGCTACGGTGATCTCCACGACATCGAAGCCGGGCTCGACTTCGTCGAAACCAAGTTCCCCATCGACCACAGCCGCGAAGGCGTCACCGGCTGGAGCTACGGCGGCTTCATGACCATGTTCTCGGTCACGCAGACAACACGCTTCAAGGCCGCCGTTGCCGGCGCTGGACTTTCCGACTGGCTCAGCTACTACGGTGAAAATTCCATCGACCAGTGGATGATCCCGTTCTTCGGCGCTTCCGTGTATGACGACCCGGCGGTGTACGCCAAGTCCTCTGCCATCACCTTCATCAAGCAGGTCAAAACGCCCACCCTGGTCATCGTCGGTGACCGTGATGGCGAGTGCCCCGCCCCGCAGAGCTTCGAGTTCTGGCACGCCCTTCGCGACCTCGGCGTCAAAACGCAGCTCGTCATCTACCCCAACGAAGGCCACGGCTTCCGCGACCCGGAACACATCCGCGACCGCAATGAACGCATGGTGAAGTGGTTTGACGAGTATCTGCAGGGCGGGTCAGGCGCTCAGCAGGCCAGCACCGGGCGGTAGAGGAAAGTTCTGGCGACTAACCGTTGCGCTGTGTATTGAGTTGGTGCTGGTTTAGCTCGTCGGTTTGAAGCTGCTTAGGAGCAGCCTCGATCCGACGGGCCGACGAGCGAACCTCCGCTGCCGCGAATCAGGACACCGGTGGGGCGACGGTGCATGTGTGCCATTGTCGCCCGAACCTGTCTCGCCGGAGGCTGATGCGCTGACCTTAGAAGGTGAAGCTGCTTTGGAGAAGGATCGTCCGGTTTGAGGCCGTGATTGGGCTAAAGTCGCTGGCCAGCGAAAGCGAGTGGCCGAAGTACTGCGACGGTGCGAGCGCGCACTGGCCTGCCATCACCGGGCACGTACATCCGGCCGTGTTGGCCGCGCCACACGGCTGGGCCGAGATCACCCCGACCGGAACGCCCGGGTTGTTGTGGTTCGTGATGTTGTGCACCTCAACGTTGAAGCTGAGGTCCCAGGGGCGGTCCGGGCGAGGCGAGGCGGTGACGTCGGCTCCGGTCGCGGCCGCCCGGGGGCGCGGACCGATGTGAAAGTCCTTGGCTGCCTGCAACTGCAGCCAAACGTAGCTAGGCGCCCTGCCGAAGTCGCGAGGTATGGGCGTAGTCCCTGCCGCAGGCGCAACATCGAAGGCGCCAAAGGCCGTTTGCACCACCGACGGCCGGAACCCTCCAGCGGCCAGCGCCGGGCGATCATTATAGATGGTATCGCCATTGCTGTCGGTGCCGGTGGTGATGTCGAACGGCAGGCCTGTATGCGCTACCAGGAACGGTGTGAGTTGGAAGCCGTAGGGCAGGGTCCAGGTGAAGCCGCCGGTGTACGCCACGGTTCGGTCGATCGCCGTTCGGCCGTAGTCCTGGCGAAGGTTGTACTGGTTGGACGGGAACGAGGTGATGCCATCGGTCTCGTTGCGATCCTTCTCTGTATCCAGCACACCGAAGGCGCTGATCTGCTTACCCACTTGAACGTGATAGCTGATGTAGAAGCGTTCAGTGTTGCCGTTGGCCGCAGAAGAAAACTGGTAGATGTTAGCTGCCGTGCCCAGGGGCCTTACACCGCTTGACGGGTCGGAGACAGTGAAGCTGCCGGGCAGTGGGGCATTGATGTTTTCCGTAAGGTAGTTGTGCGCGTTGTGCATGTACGTGAAGTTGCCCGAAACCGCGCCGAACCGCCCCAAGGTCCGGCTTACAGTCAGCATCGCGAACTGTCCGTAGGACGACCGCAGCCTCGGGTCAACCTGGTACACCGTTGGCTGAGAGGCGGAGGGTGTAAAGCCCGGCGGCGGCCCAAGGGGGGCGTAGCCCGGGTTTTGCTGCAGGTAGGTGACCTCGCGTGTCCCGTTTTGGCGCACGGCCTGCAGCAGTTGTGCCGCGGGAAAGCGATCGTAGAAGAGGCCGTATCCACCCCGCAGCGTCACGATGGGCGTCTTGCGCTTGCCCGGACGAACCGCCCAGGAGAAACCGACGCGCGGTGCCGGGTCCACGTGGTCGGGGATGGCTGACTGGCTCTCAAAACGAAGGCCATAGCTCAGGGTTAGGTTCGTGGAGAGCTTCCAGTCGTCCTCCGCAAAGACACCGATGTCGTCCGTGCGCAGCACGGCGTTCTGCTGGCCGACGGTTTGGCTGTACTGTGTCGGCTGCTGCGCCAGGAAGGACGCGGCGTCGGGAAAGATGTACTGCCCGTTGAAGCCCGCGGTGGATCGGTTGGCATCGCGCACCGCCCGAAAGCGAAAGCCGGTTCGTACCGAGTGACGGCCGCGGTCGACCTCGAACAGGTCCTGCAGCTCATAGGCGTCCTGGTTGTCGCGCAGAAACTGCGAAGGGCTGCCTCCGTTCTGGAACGATCCCTCCACCAGGATCGACGGCGCCGCGCTGTTCGGGTTGCGCTGCACCCGCGTGCGCAGGTACTGAAAGCGCACCTCGTTGACGGCATGCGCGCTAACCACCTGCGTGTCTGCAAGCTGCAGCGTGTTGGTCAGCGTGTTGAGGCTATAGGCAGCGTCGGGCAGGACTAGCGGGTTGATGCCGCTGTTGGTGATGCGTGTGTTGCTCCACTCATCGCGAATGAAGGCGAAGTTCGTGGGGCTGAACTGGCGGTCAAGGCGCAAGCCGTAGGTCTGCGTCAGCTGCGGCGCTGCCAGCTCGGTAGAGAACGTGGACGACAGGTTGGCAGGGTTCGCGGCGTTCACGGCGACGCTGTTGGCGAGAGAATCGACAAGTTCCGATGCGAAGAACGAGGTCTTTTGATTCAACGGCCCGTTGACGTTCCCTTCCTCCTGAAACTCGTAGAACGGCAGCTGCACCGCGGTGTACGGATCGCGCGCATCCCAGGGCTGGTTGGTTCCGCTCAGGTTCAGCAGGCCATGCAGCTTGTCGCCGCCCGGCTTGGTGCTGATCTCCACGCGCGCGCCCGGCTCGGCGTAATAGGCGGAGAACTGATTCCGGTTGATGCGGATCGACCGGATGGACGACTTGGGCGGCAGCCGGCCGCCCGAAAAGCCGTCCACGACGAAGATCGTCCCAAGTCCGCCGGCAAGCGCGCTGAGCTGCTGCTGCAGCGTGGCGGCGTCGTTGGAAAGCATCTTCAGGCTGTCGCCCTCAAAGTCGTTGGAAAGCATCTTCAGGCTGTCGCCCTCAAAGACGGTGGACCCGGCCGCATCGATGCTGCCGGTTTCGTCGTCGAGAATATCGATCTGCTCATGCAATCCGGCAACCGCAAGGTGCACCGGGAGACGCAGACGGCCGTTGATTTTCAACGTGAGCGGTGCGCTGGTGTAGGCCTCAAAGCCTGGGGCCTCCACGGTGAGGACGTAGGTGCCCGGTGGCGCGGTGAACGTGAACTCGCCGAAGCCGTCGGTCCTTCGCTCTTCCCCACGCGCCGAAGCGGCTGCGGGGGCGGCCGTAAGGTGGGCAGTTGCCCCTCGCACGACGGCGCCGGTGGGGTCCGTCACCGTGCCGGAAAGCACAGTTTGGCTTGTGCTTTGTGCCTCAGAGAGCTCGGGTGCGAAACCCGGGAAGGAGCCCAAAGCGCCGAACAGACTCAGATAGCGCAGAAACGATATCAGCCTAGCCAGAAGCAGCCCTCAACAACGGAAACCAAGGTAGAAGTGAATGGGAGCTACCGCCAGGTTCGCACGAAAGTGCTGGTTTTGGAACAGAGGTAACCTACTCTTTGCATACAGGGCCCTTTCCGAGGTCCCTGCGGCGAAACAGACCGGCGCCTGCGCGACTAGAATCATGGCAGTACGTTGAACGGTATGTGCGGGTCCGCCCGAAGCCAACTCACCCATGAAACTTCGTCCTGTGTTCCTCGTTCTCTTGTTTCTCTTCGCGTTTTACTATGTGTCCGCGCGGCTGCTGCCCACCTCGGGCACGCTGGGTACTCTGCTGCACCCCGTCGAAGGCGCAGCGACGCAGGAGCTGCGTGGGCCCCTGGGCAAGTTCGACCTGACTGTGGCGAACGCCGCGCCGGCCTTCGACACCGAAGAGCAGCAGAACATCGCGGTGTACAAGCGCGGGCTGCCGAGCGTGGTGAACATCACCTCCACGCAGGTCGCGTATGACTTCTTCTACCGCGCGGTGCCGCAGCAGGGGCAGGGATCGGGGTTCATTCTGGACCGGCAAGGGCACATCCTGACCAATAACCACGTCATCGAGGGCGCGCAGATCGTCGAGGTGACGACCTTCGACAAGCACAAGTACAAGGCGCAGGTGGTTGCGCGCGACCGCAACCACGACCTGGCGTTGCTGCAGATCCAGGGTGCCTCGAATCTTCAGCCGGCGACGTTGGCGGAGTCGACAAACCTTGTGGTGGGTCAGCAGGTGTATGCCATCGGCAACCCGTTCGGCTTCAACGGCACCATGACACGCGGCATCATCTCGGCGATCCGGTCGATCGAGATGCCTTCCGGCAACAAGATCGAGGACGCGATCCAGACGGACGCTTCAGTGAATCCGGGGAACTCCGGTGGACCGCTGCTGAACTCGCACGGCGAGGTCATCGGGATTACGACATTGATTGCGTCGAACCCGAACGGCGGCGCGGATCAGTCGGCGGGCATCGGATTTGCCATTCCGATCTCTACGGCGAAGGCTGTTTTGAGCGACTTTGCGCAGTATGGGCGGGTGCGCCGGCCGTCGCTGGATATTGTCAGCCTGCAGGTGGGACCTGGCATTGCCGAGCAGATTGGCTTGCCGGCGGAGTACGGCATCCTTGTGGAGAAGGTGGTCCCGGGTGGAGCGGCCCAGCGGGCAGGGCTGCGTGGCGGCTCGGAGCAGGCCTACATGGGCAACCAGCCGGTGATGCTGGGCGGCGACCTGATCGTCGGCCTTGATGGCCAGGAGGTCACCACGGCGCAGGATTTGTCCACGGCGCTGAACGCGCACCGTGCGGGCGATTCCGTGGTGCTGACGGTGTATCGCGGGCAGCGGAGAATCAATGTGCGCGTGACGCTGGATGACGCGCGGGAGCAAGCGGACGATCAGGCGGCGTAGGGTACCCCCTACCCTTAGCTCCACCGCGTCGCTTTCGTAAAATTTTGAAATGCAAGGGTTTGCGGGATGGGTATCCCGTAAATTCTTCAATTTTGAGGATTTACAGCCAAAATACTCAAACACACGAGTTAAGGCCACTTCGGGGATTTGGCTTTGATCGGGGACTGTGTGTGTTCGTTTCAGTGTACGAATTGGGAGCTAAATGTGCGCAGGTCGCCTGCTGATCGAGGATGGGTCGGCAAAGGCGACTGTAAGAGGAAAAGAAACAGCAGGTTCCCTTCGGGAATGACCGCTAGAAGGGCAACGGCAAGAGCAACGGCAACAGCAAACGCAGATTCCCTTCGGGAATGACAACCAAAGGGTAGTGGCGACAGCAACGTTAAGGGCAACGGCAACAGCAACAGCAACGGCAAAAGCAAGAGCAGCAGGAATAGCAAAGCCCGGGTTTCAGACCCGGGCTTTGCTGTGCTGTGACGTTCTGTTCGAGGTTAGAAGATGAAGCGGCCGAGCAGTTGCAGCTGGCGGGCGGTGTACACCACGTTGGAGGTGCTGGACGGCGTGCCGAACTGCGCCGAGGAGGCGGGTAGCGGCCCTAGCGAGCCTACGCTGCCCGTCGCGATTGCGGCGGCTGTTGGTGCAGTGTAGGCCACCAGAGCCGTATTCACCGACAGGATGTTGCGGTGGTTGGCGAGGTTGAAGGCTTCCGCCGCTACCTCAAAGTGGTACCGGCCGAAGACCGGAAACTCACGCGACAGGCGGGAGTCGAGGTTGTGGATGCCGGGGCCGGTGAACGCATTGCGGCGGGCGATGAAGTCCGGCACGCGGGCTCCGGGACCGGAGGTGAAGGCGGCGTTGGTGGCGCCGGCGTCCGTGGTGAGCGCCCGACCGGGGGTCCCGAGCGCGCCGCCCGTCAGGTACGAGATGCTGCCGCTGACCGTGGCCGTGATGGGCTCGCCGCTCTGCGCGGTGTAGGTGCCGGAGAGCAGCCAGCCATTGGCGGCATAGGCGGCGAACTTGTTGCCGATCGGGAAGTTCGACCGCGCCACCAGTGTGCCGACGAAGCGGCTACGGACATCGAGATCCGAGCGGGAATACTCGTCCTTGATGTTGTAGGGGTTCAGGGGTGCGTCGGTACCGTTAAACGTCCCGTTGGTTCCATAGGTCTGGCCGTCATCCATGGCGCGCGCCCAGGTGTAGTTCGCCAGCACTTCAACGCTGTGCGCCATGGGCTTGTGCAGCGTCACTACCATGGAGTGATACGTCGAGTTGACGGTCGAGAAGCCCGTCGCCACCGTTCCGGTGGTGTTGTACTTGCGGTTGGTAAAGATGGGCTCGACCTGGTTGGAGGTTTGGCCGTTGAAGGGGTTGGTGTACTGGTAAAAGTGCGCCGTCGTGACCGAGGTCGGGTCGGCGTTGGTGTCGATGTAGATCGGCAGACGCAGCGCGCGGTTGCCGACGTAGCCGAGGGTTAGGGTCGACTGGAGCGGCAACTGCTGCTCCAGCGTCAGGTCCCATGAGTGCGAAACCGGATTGGTGAAGCTGGGATCGAGACCACGGACCGTGATGGTGCCGGCGAGTTGCGGGGCGATGGCACTGGTTGGGATGGCGATGGCCGCGCCGGTGACGGGGTTGACCGGCGCCGGTCCCGGCGGGGTGTAGATCGGCACACCACCCACAGGCAGGTAGGAGGCATAGGTCCCGGGGTTCTGGTGCACCGGCGAGCAGGCGACGCCGGGCTTGCC
>CAXTRU010000163.1:0-8125 GCA_964246665.1 uncultured Acidobacteriaceae bacterium | reverse complement strand
TTCTTCGTCTCTTCCATCGCCACACGCTTGCGCTCAAGATTCGCCACGCCCAACCGCTCGCACATCAACCGGATCTCACCCACCGCCAGCAGCGACAACACCGTCTCCGGCGGCTTGCCATAACGGTCTTCCAGCTCCGCACGCACGTCGGTCAGCACGGCCTCGCTTTCCGCGCCGGCGATGCGCTTGTACATGCGCAGCCGCTGATTCTCCTCAGGGATATAGCTCTCATCAATACGCAGCGACACACCCAAATTCACCGTCACCGACGGCCGCTCTTCAGGGTTCTCGCCCTTCATGCGGCTCACGGCTTCTTCCAGCATCTGCGTGTACATCTCAAAGCCGATCGCTTCGATGTGTCCGCTCTGCTCGCCGCCCAACATGTTGCCCGCGCCACGCAACTCCAAATCCAGCGCCGCGATCTTGAAGCCCGCGCCGAGGTCCGAGAACTCCTTCAACGCCGCCAGCCGCCGCCGCGCGATCTCCGTCAACTGCTGCTCCGGCGGAATCAGCAGGTACGCATACGCCCTGCGATTCGAGCGTCCAACACGCCCACGCAGCTGGTACAACTCGCTCAACCCATGCCGGTCCGCACGGTTGATGACGATCGTGTTCGCGCGCGACACATCAAGCCCGTTCTCCACGATGCTGGTCGCGCACAACACATCGAACTCACCGTTCATGAAGCCCAGCATCACGCGCTCAAGCTCTGCTTCGGGCATTTGCCCATGGCCCACGGCCACGCGCGCCTGCGGCACAAGCTCACGAATGCGCGCGGCCATCTCGTAGATCGTCTCCACGCGATTGGACACAAAGTACGTCTGCCCTCCGCGCTCCAACTCGACCTCGATCGCAGTCCGCACAAGCTTTTCATCGAACTTGGCCACCACAGTCTGAATCGCCATACGGTCCTTGGGCGGCGTCTCGATCACGCTCATGTCGCGCAGGCCGACCAGCGACATGTGTAACGTGCGCGGGATCGGCGTCGCACTCATCGCAAGGACATCGACGCTCGCGCGCATCTTCTTCAGCCGCTCCTTATGGCGCACGCCGAAGCGCTGCTCTTCATCCACCACCAGCAGGCCAAGATCCTGGAAGTGGACGTTCTCCGCAAGCACCGCATGCGTGCCAATCAGGATGTCGACCTTACCATCGGCAACCTGCTCCAGCACGTCCTTCTTCTCTTTTGCCGTGCGGAAGCGCGAGATCATCTCCACTTTCACGGGGAAACTCGCAAAGCGCTTCTTGAAGCTCTCAAAATGCTGGAAGCACAGCACCGTGGTCGGCGTCAGCACTGCAACCTGCTTGGAATCCTGGATGGCCTTGAACGCCGCGCGCATCGCGACCTCGGTCTTGCCGTAGCCCACATCGCCGCACAGTAGGCGGTCCATCGGCTGCGGTGACTCCATGTCACTCTTGATGTCCGCAATCGCGTTCATCTGGTCATCGGTCTCGTTGAAGTCGAAGGCGTCCTCAAACTCGCGCATCATCGCGGTGTCCGGCGAGAACGCAAAGCCCAGCGCCGACTTGCGCTGCGCATAGAGCTTCAACAACTCTTCGGCCATGTCCTGCATGGCCTTCTTCACGCGGGCCTTGGTCTTCTGCCACGACTGATTCCCGAGCTTGTTCAACTGCGGCGCCGGTCCACCCTCGCTCGACCGGTACTTTTGGATCAGGTCCAACCGCGTCAACGGCACATACAACTTCGCGTCATCGGCGAAGTTCAGGATCATCAACTCCAGCACGCTGCCATCAGGCTGATCCAACGAGCGCAGCCCTTCATAGCGTGCAATGCCATGCTCGACGTGCACCACATAATCGCCAACGGCCAGGTCGCGAAAGTCCGAAACGAACGCGGACGTCTTCGACTTGCGCTGCACCGGCCGTGCCATCACATCGGCGTCATCGTTCAGGTCGTTAGCGCCAAACACCACAAACTGCCGCGCCGTTCGCGGCTCAATGTCCAAGACCTGCGCGCCATTGGCAATGGCCGCACGCACAATCACCGGCGTGCGCAGATCGCCCGCGAGATAGCTCGACTCCGAATACACCGTCGCCGACGCGCCTGCGCTTGCATCCACGCGCCACCCCACGCGGTATGCCACGCCGTACTCCTGAAACAGCCCGGCCAGCCGCTCCACTTCCCCCTGATTGGGCGCTGCGATCAGGACACGCGCTTCGGCCTCCATCAGCTTCTTCAGCTCATCGACCATCGCCGGAATCGAGCCATGAAACCGCAAGGTCGGCCGCGTCGAAAACTCAATCTCTGAGCCCTCACTCGTGTCGCTCTCCAGAATGTCGACCGCGCCCAACTGGTCCAGATCGCAGCCCGGCATGCGCCGCACACGGTCTTCCAACTCCCATGGCGAAAGGTACAAGTCCTCTGCACGCACCAGTGACCCAATGCCGGAGCGTTCATGCCGCTGCTCCACCTTGTTCCACCAGCGCTCGCCCTGGTTAGTCACCATCGCGGGCTCTTCCACAAACACGCGCGTCTGCGGCCCCAGCAGGTCCGTCAGGCACGACTTCGCGCCCGCGACAGGCGCATAAAACTCCCAACCCGCAAAGATCGTGGCGTTCGACTCGCGCCCGCTCGCATGCTGCACATGCGCCTGCAGTTCGCGCGGCAGCTCGCCGCCTTCCAGCGCTTCACCCGCTGCGGACCCCGTCCGCGTCAGCCGCGCGTTGATGGCCTCCAACAACTTTTCTGTTGCCGGTGTCTCCGTCAGCGGCAACAACAGCACGTGCTCCACCGCATTGGACGACCGCTGCGTGTCCGGATCAAACCGTCGTATGGACTCAATCTCATCGCCGAAGAAGTCAACGCGCACCGGCCGCTCCATCTCCGGCCCATACACGTCCACGATGCCGCCGCGCATGGTCACCTGTCCCGGCATCTCCACCACATCCACGCGCGTGTAGCCGACTGAAAGCAGGTGCTCCATCAGCATCTCGGGGATGTGTTCTTCGCCGCGGCGCAGCTCCAGCGCCAACGCGGCATAGTGGTCGCGCCCAAACAACCGCATGCACGCCGCTTCCACCGGTGCGATCACTAGCCGTGCTTGCCCGCTGGCGATCTTCCACAGCGCCGCCGCACGTTGCTCCTGGATCTCGCCATGCGGAGACAGGTTCTCAAATGGAAGCACATCATGCGCGGGCAGCCGCAGCACTTCGTTCGGCTTCAGGGCGCCGGTCAGGTCGCAGGCGGCGAGCACAGCCGTATGCAACGCTTCCGCAGCTTTGTTATCGGAGACGAGAATCAGCGAGGGAGTCTGCGCCGCGCGCACAAAGTACGGCAGGTACAAGGCACGCGCCGTGGCCGTGAGCCCGGACACACGTCGGCGACCCGTGCCGCCCGCAAGGTGGCGACGAACACGCGCAAACGCGTCAGAGCTCTCCAAATCCGCAATCAACTCGCGGACGAAGGGAAGAATCATGCAAGGATTATTCTAACGTCTGCACGAAGCGGCTCCATTGCTTATCGAACGTTGATCAAGCAGCCGCCTGCCTCGCCCAAGTGCTACGCCGCGCGATGCGTCCGCGCCACAGCCGCTGCAATCGCGTTTGTCGGCCGCATCGGCTCCGGCGTTTCGATCCAGCATAGGGACGGATTGCTCAGCAGCTCCGCCAGGAAGTTTGCGCGGCCCAGGCGGCTGCCGTGGCGGCTAAACCAGCGCGCCGCAGCACAGGTCACCTTGGCCCGGAAGCCCTGCCGCTGCAAGATCAGGTCAGACACAGGCTCCTGCGCAAAGGCGTGCCGCATGGAGTGCGGTGTGCCGCCGAAGATGAGCAAACGGCTGGCTCCCCGTGCAATCTCATCCTCTAAAAGGTACGACCGCATCACCGTGCCGATCGAGTGCTTTTCCATCCCGGCACGGTTCATTTGCCAGTGCAGCACCGTCGTGCCATCCTGCCGCCAACCGCCGGCCAGGCTCAACCATTGGCCGTCCGGCCCGCGCAGGCCGGTGATAAAGCTATCCGGCAGGGTAGACGCAACGTCGACACGACGGCGAAACTCCCGGGCATCCACCGGATTCAGCGATGCGGCGTTCAGCGCCTGCAAATCTGTATCTTGCAGCAGCGAAGCTGCATTCGCGACATACTCCAGCGGCATCTGCTTTTCTAGCCGGCGGCGGTAATAGCGCAAGTTGAATCGTGTGGACTTGCCCATCGTGGCCAGCGTAGCATCCATCGTCGACTGCAAGTTCAACATGCGTCCCACGTTGCGCTTGCGCGAAGCCCAGATCATGTCCGGCGTACCCGCCATACCGGCACGCCGGTCGGACTCGCCAGCGCACTCAAACGTGGCAAGCACTACCGTCGCGCCGCGTTCCATCATTGCTTTTGTGGCGGCGGCTGCCAGCGGCGCACGACGCCCCACCGGCGCCACCACGCTGCTGAAACCTACGGCATCGCCCGTGCCGACAATGCCGGTGCGCACGCCCAGGACGCGGTACTCGAAAAACAGCGCTGCCCCTTCAACGTCATCCACGCTCAGGCTTTCCCCTTCGTTCTCCTCCGGCCTCAACTGCAGCACAAGGTAGGGCAACCGATGGCGCATCACGGACTTATCCAGAAAGTACGGCAGCCAATGAAAGGCGCCGGGCTGTTCGCAACGCGAAGCCAACGCCGAAAGCAGGGGGGCCAACGCAAGGATCGCCTCGCGATTGTCCAGAACCATCAGATTTCTTGAAAGCGAAGGTGCCGGTGCCCTCAGCATTTGCGTTCTTCCTCAGAACCCAAGCTAAGAGCTTGCACCGGCCGGCAACATTCCCCGTGCGGGGTACGATCCGTCCTCTTTGCGCTACCCGTATACCGCTTTGGGGGGACTAGGCCGGGCCGGACCCGACTTCTTTCTCAATCGCGCGCCCGTAGATCGCCTGTCCATACTCCAGCAGCGTCACCATCAGCACGCCTCCGCACACGTTGCCGCCCACCGCCGGCCCCAACCACCGCGCATACGCGGTCCACGGGATTTGGTGCGTCAGGACCGACGTCATAATTTCAGCGGAACTGGCGATGCAGTGCGCAAAGTTGCCCGCACCCACCACAAACGTCAGCACCCAGATCAGCGCAACGGACCCGGTCACCGAGTGCGACCCGGAAACCATCCACGCCGCCGTTGCGATGATCCATCCGCCCATCACGCCGGACCAGAAGACCATGGCCAGCGGGTGCTGCACACTTTCCGTCCCCAGCTTCGCAATGGCCTGCACAATCTGCGGCGGTACCGCGTGCGTCATGGAGATCAGCGCGGCAAACGCCAGCGCGCCAAGCAAATTGGTAGGCAGCACAATGGCCCACAGCCGGGCCGTGTTCCAAATCTCCTTCTTTTCCGCCAGGATCAGCGCAACGGGGTACAGCGTGTTTTCCGTAAACAGCTGCGACCGGCCAATCATCACCACGATGAAGCCCAGCGGGTACAGCATGCGCGAAACCAGAAACGCGCCGGGCCCGCTGCCCAGCGTCGCCAACACAATGCCCACCCCCAGCGCGGACAGCCCCATAAACGTGCCGCCCGTAAAGCCACTCACCGCCAGGGAAACACTGCGACGCTTCAACTCTTCGCGCGCATTACGTGCTACCTGCTGGTAAATCTCTTCCGCGCTTGGCCGCTCGAGATTCTTCTGTGTAGCTGAGTTGTCCGGCTCCGGCGGGCCTTGGGCTTCCACCTCCGGGCCGCTCTGCGGCTCATCGTCGCCCTGCTCACGATCGCTTCTCCCCAAGCCGTTACTGCTGAGCGCCGATTGCCCAACCCGATTCGTCATACTTGTCCTCGCTGCGTGAGATGCGCTAATTGGAACCAAGACCCTCAGGCTGATAACGGCCTGAGATTCCTTGTTGTGGTTGAAAGCAGGCGATAGTATTCTGTTCCAAGGAGAAGTCATGGGAATCGAGAACAGTATGCAGAAGGTTCGAGGTTCTAGTTCGTCGCCATACACTGACGTTAAACCCGTGCTTCCGAAGTCACGCCCTTCCGCCCCGGTCCGCGTACCGCCCGCACCAAAGAAGTAGACATCGATGCCTTCAGGGCTGCAAGCACTCCTTGCTCTCTTTCTTCTGCTACCTGGTTTTGTAAGCGCCCGCATTACTCGCGTACTTACACCTAGATCGCAACAGTCAGATCTAGAGCGAGTTATCCAGGCGCTGATCTATAGCTTTCTTATTTACATCTTGTACCTGGGTGTCTTCGGTGCCAATCTGCCAATTGGCTGGGTAAGTTCAGACGCGCAGGGTGCCGGATCGCACTTCCAGATCGTGGTGTATCGCTCAAAGGTCCTGACGCTCGGCGCTTTGTCTGTTGGGCTCGGTCTAGTTTGGGGATTGATCAAAGGTCGCGATCTTCATATGCGAATGCTGCGCCAATGTGGCATAACGGAGCGTACAAGCAGGGAGTCCGTGTGGAATGACGTTCTGGTTACGCAATCCGGCACCGTGCAGGTTGGGCTGGGCGATGGACGAGTAGCACTGGGCATCTTGGACCGTTACTCCGATACTGGCGAAGAAGGCAGCCTGTTTCTCTCACAAGCCTCCTGGGTGAGCGAGGACAATACCCTGGTGCCGATTTATGGTCCGGGGCTGCTACTCACAAAAAGTTCTGACATTAAGTTCATCATGTTTCTCGACGAAGCTCATACCTCCGCAAGTGTGACGCCCGCCGCGAGACCTTCCCCCGAACTCATCGAATAAGAGGAACTATGCCCGCAGCCGCCGCGCTCTCCCCCGACATCCTCGCCAAGTACCAGCCCGTCATCGGCCTTGAGGTGCACGTGCAGCTCCTCACGGCGACCAAGAACTTTTGCGGCTGCAAAAATGAGTACGGCGGTGAGCCCAACACCCATACCTGCCCCGTGTGCCTTGGCCTGCCCGGTGCCTTGCCTGTGTTGAACCGTGACGCGGTGGAAAAAGCCGTTCTTGCCGCCGAGGCTATCGGCTGCCGCATCAATGAAACCTCCGTCTTCGCGCGCAAGAACTATTTCTATCCGGACTCGCCCAAGGGCTACCAGATCTCGCAATTCGACAAGCCGCTCGCCGAGTTCGGCAAGATTGTCGTCACAGACGCCGACGGAAACCCGAAGCCCATCGGCATCACCCGTCTGCACCTGGAAGAAGACGCGGGCAAGAGCCTTCACGACGGCTTCGCCGACTCCAACATCCGCACCTACATCGACCTTAATCGCTGCGGCACACCGCTGATCGAGATCGTCTCCGAGCCCGACATTCGCACGCCCGACGAGGCGTTCGAATACCTCACGCGCCTCAAAGAAATCCTGCTCTACACCGGCGTCAGCGACTGCAACATGGAAGAGGGCTCGCTGCGCTGCGACGCCAACGTCAGCGTCATGCTGAAAGGCGCGGAAAAGTTCGGCACAAAGGCCGAAGTCAAAAACGTCAACAGCTTCCGCTACATCCGCGCCGCGCTGGAGTATGAGATTGAGCGCCAGATCGACGTGATCGAAGACGGCGGCCGCGTCGTGCAAGAGTCACGCCTTTGGAACAACGCCGAAGGCCGCACGTTCTCCATGCGCAGCAAAGAGCAGGCGCATGACTACCGCTACTTCCCCGAGCCCGACCTGCCACCGCTCGTCGTCGGCGCGGCATGGCAGAAGGCCATCCTCAGCGGCATGCCGGAGTTGCCCGAAGCGCGCCGCATCCGCCTCGCCGCCGACTACGGCCTCAGCACACAGGACGCTGCGACCATCGCTGCCGATCGCGCCTTCGCCGACCGCTTCGAACTTGCCGCCAAGCTCGCCAAATCGCCGCGTCGCGTTGCGTCCATTCTGCTCAGCGAGATCACCGCCCGTCTCCGCGCGGCAGAGATCGACGACTTCTCGAAGTCACCTGTCACGCTGGAAGGCATCGTGCTCGCTGCCGACCTCACCGAGGCTGGCGAGATCAGCTCCAAGCAGCTCAAGCAGCTGCTGGACACCTGCTTCGCTGAGGGCAAAGACTTCCCTTTCATCTACAACCGCGACAAACCACAGCAGATCTCTGACTCGAGCGCCATCGAAGGCATGATCGATCAGGTCATCGCTGCCAACCCCGCCCAACTCGCGCAGTTCAAAGGCGGCAAGCGCACCGTGGCTGCCTTCTTCGTCGGCCAGGTGATGAAGCTCAGCAAAGG
>CAXTRU010000162.1:0-8136 GCA_964246665.1 uncultured Acidobacteriaceae bacterium | reverse complement strand
GCTTCACCATCACTCTTCTGCTAGCTTCCGCTGCGTTAACGGGCATCGCACAGGCCCAAACCGCCGCCGACCCGCTCCTCGCCGCCATGCAGGCCGAGCTCCACCGCGAGCAAACCGACCTCGTCCTCCCCGGCATGCAGCACCCCTACTTCATCGAGTACCGCCTCGAAGACATCCACAGCTACGAGCTGGTCGCCAACTACGGCGCGCTCACCAGCGAGACCGAAAACCACCAGCGCATCGTGCGCGTGGAAGTCCGCATCGGCGACTACAAGGTGGATTCCAGCTCCTCGCGCGGCAGCGGCTCGTTAGCGCTGGCCCCCGGCGATAACGACCCCGACGCGCTTCGCGAAGCCCTTTGGACCGCCAGCGACGAGGCCTACAAGGCCGCCCTGCGCGCCTACGCCGCCAAGCAGGCAGCCCTGAAGCAGTTCCAAAATCCACCCACCGCCAATGACTTCACCCCGGCCAAGCCCGTCACGCTCGTCGAGCCGCTCGCCGAGCTGACTCTGGACCGCAATGACTGGAAGCGCCGCCTCGTCGAGGCCAGCGGGCTCTACGCCGCTGATCCAGCCGTGAAGTCCTTCGCCGCCGACGTCCAGTATTCCAGCGCCTCGCTTAACAGCATCGCGCTGAACCGCTACACCGTGAACACCGATGGCACCGCCATTCGCCGCGGCTTCTCGGGCTACCAGGACACCATCTCGGTGGGCGGCCAGGCCGCGGACGGCATGCAGCTTGGCCGCAATAACGGCTCCACCGCGACCACCGCCGCCGGCCTGGAAGACTGGCCCGCCCTGCGCAAGCGCACCCTCGACGACCTCCGCAGCTTTGAAGACCTGCGCAATGCCCCTGTCGTCGACGCCGAGGACTATCACGGCCCCGTGCTCTTCTCCGGCGACGCAGCCGCCGATGTCGTGCGCCAGCTCTTCATGCCCAACGTCGAGGCCGACCGCCCTGAACTCGGCACGCTTGCCCGCACCGTCGGCGCGTACCAGTCCAGCCTCCGCAGCCCGGTGCTCCCGCCCTTCCTCACCGTGGTCGACGACCCAACGCTGACCGAACTCCACGGCAAAGCCCTGCTCGGCGCGTACCGCGTCGACGACGAAGGCGAGCCCGCCGAAGCCGTCACGCTGGTCGAACACGGCAAGCTCGTCAACTACCTCCTCAGCCGCGAGCCCGTGAAGGACTTCCCCGAGTCCAACGGCCACGGCCGCGCCACGCTCGGCGGCCCCGCCCACGCCCACGCCGGCGTACTAGTCGTTAAAACCGATCAGCCGCTGAACAGCGAGCAACTCCGCGCCAAGCTGCTCGCTCTCGCCAAGGACCAGGGCCGCGACGTCTACGAAGTGGAAACGCTCAGCGGCGGCGAGCTCAGTCCGCGCCTGCTCTACCGCGTCTCGCCCGACGGCAAGCGCACGCTCGTCCGCGGCGCCATCTTCGACGAACTCGACCAGCGCTCACTGCGCTCCGAAATCGTCGCCGCAGGCGGCGAGCCCTTCGTCTCCCAACAGATCAGCCCGCTCCCCCAAACCACCATCACCCCAGCCCTGCTCTTCGCCGATCTCGCCGTGAAACGCGGCAACGCCCAGCAGGAAAAGCTGCCCTACTACCCACCCCCAAGTGCCCGATGACCCGCTAGGCAGCGGTGCTCGGGGGTGCGGCTTCGCGAGTGTAGCTGAAGTATCGCTTCAACCGAAGGAACGGCTTCTCATAAAGGTGGAATAACACAAAGGCGCCGGCGATCGACAAGAACGAAACTATAAGACCGCAGGCCATCACACCCACCGCCTTATTCGGTGTGAGGTGCACAACCAACCATGAACGCACTGGCGCCTGCACATAGCTGAAGAGGATGTAGTGCAGCACGTACAATCCGTAGCTGTAACGCCCAAAAGCTCGCAAAGGACGCACAGTGCACATGCGTTGCACGGGCCCCGGTCGTAACGACAGCGCCAGTATCCCCACAAAAAAACAGTTGTACGCTGTGTAGCTGAGACTTAGTTCCGCCGGGAAGAGCCCGGAAAGCCGCGGTGTCACAAACGGTGCCAGTGCAAGCACCGCGGCCGCAACAGACCCTGCCCCGGTTACCCAAGGAGCCCAACGCAGCACTGCATCATGCGCTCGTCCGCGCAGAGCCAGCGCGAGCGCTCCTCCGGTCAGCAGCGAATCGGAACGCAGCAATGTATTTTGGTGAATTGCGTAGAAGTCCCACCCGTGCTTCCAAAGCAGGATGCGGGCCATCGGGCAAAGCACGATCAGGAGCGAGCACAGCAGCAAGAGCCGGCTTCGTCTTCGCAGGGCAAACACGACCAAAGGCCATGCAAGGTAGAACTGCTCCTCCACAGCTAGACTCCAAAAATGCGCCAACGCTAAAGTAGACGGTCCGTTGTAGGCACTGATAGGCAACGAGACAAGGTACGTGTTCTGCACGTACAGCGCCATGGCCGTGAGTTCCCCGTTGAAGCGCATCCCCAGCAACAGTGCACCCAGGCCATAGGCGGCCAACACACCGTAATAGAGCGGAAAAATGCGCAGTGCGCGACGCGCATAGAACTTACGGAAGAAGAGCGGATCCTACAAGGTATCAATCAGGATCCCGGTGATCAGAAATCCCGAAAGAATAAAGAACAGATCCACACCCGTTGCACCGAACGCAAACAGGACCCTGACGGCGATCGTGATGGGTGAACGCGTCGTGCCAGGGAAAAGGTGCGAGCACATAACCCCAAGCACCGCAGCACCACGCAGACCATCCAGAGCGGGGAGGTGACGACTATAAGGACCGGCTTCCGGCTGGGGCGAGGAGTGGGAACGAGGCGGCATTACGCGCTTGGCATCAGGATATAGCACGGCGCACCTGCTGGTGTGCTGCAACCGGCGCACCGCACATCAAACGCGGAGGTCGCACGCCGGCTTCGCCGTTTGTGTATCCTGCTCCGCCAGTTTGCTCAGGTTGGGGCGTGACGAATCGTGGTGAAAGTATCGCTTCAACCGAAGCAGCGGCTGCTCAAAGAACCGGAAGCTGCACCAGGCGAGCAGCACCGTCAGCAACAGTGTTACGGAGGCGGACCCAAGCACCGAAGTGCCTCGAGACATACCGTGAGCTCTCAACCACCAACGCAACGGCGTGAGTGTGAACGCGCCCACCATCGGGTGAAACACATAAAGCCCATAGCTGTATCGCCCAAAGAAACGCAAGGGCGGAGTTGCACACAGTCGTCCGCTCGCGCTTCCTGGCCGCAATGTGTCCACAAGCAGAGCCGCAAAAAGAACGGCCAACAGGATCGGTGACCAAACCAGCAGGCCAGGCACTAAAGGCACGGGTAAGCCCGGATAACACACATAGATCGCACCCAGAAGGCAACAGCAACCCCAGAGCACCGGGCGACACCAACGGAACATCCACGGAAACCACTGCATGCGCAGTCCCATGGCCAGCAGCGCCCCCATCAGCAAGCCGTCAAAGCGAGCCGGCGTCCACACGTAGAGCAGGTACGGGTTGATGCGCTCTGCCGCGCTGTGCCACAGGAACAGGCGCACGGCAAGTGAAAACGCGATGCCTGCTGTGGCTGCGATCGTAATCCGCTGGAGCGTGCGCAGCCGAAACACCAGGGGCGGCCACAGCAGATAAAACTGCTCCTCAATGGCCAGTGACCAGAAGTGATTGATGTTTACCCACGGCGCTGCCGTCGGCAAACGCATCCCGCGCCAGCTAAGGTTTTGTGTATAGGTAAGCAAGCGGAGCGCACTCAGATTCCAGGGCGCGCCTGTGAGCCAGCAAACGCCGATCAGCACCAGCAGAGTGGCGTAGTACAGCGGAAAAATCCTTAGCGCACGCCGGGCATAGAAGTTTCGGAAGAAATGCCGTGAGGGCAAGCTGTCATACAGGATGCCCGTGATCAGAAATCCTGAAAGCACAAAGAACAGGTCGACGCCGATCCATCCCGCAACGTGCAACGAAAGCAGAAGCGTCTGCCATCGATTTACGCCCTCGGTATTGGACCACAGCAGATGATCCATCAGCACCATCAGCAGAGCCAGGCCCCGGAGACCATCAAGCGCAGCAATATGCTTGCCCGTCGTGGACACATCTTCGCTGCCGGGCTTTCCACGCACAGCTACATTCTCGCAGAGCCGCCCATGCCTTCGTAGCGCGTAAGCGCCCGGATTGTAGGATGTTCACACGGGAGAACCTATGTTAGTCAGCAAGAAGACCGCGGCGTTGTGTGCAGGGATCTGCTTTTTCGGAATGATGACCGTAGGGGCTCAACAGCCCGCCGCCGTGCCGGCGCCCTCGGTCCAGCCGCTTGCGAAGATGCCGTACTCGCCCTCGCTGGACCTCAACAGCATGGACCGGGGCGTTGACCCGTGCGTCGACTTTTACAAGTTCACCTGCGGCGGCTGGAACAAGCGCAATCCCATTCCCGCCGACCAGGCCGGGTGGAGCGTCTACGCCAAGCTTGAGGATGACAATCAGCAGTTCTTGTGGGGCATCCTCGAAGCCGACGCGAAGGCCAGCCAGCGCACGCCCGTGCAGCAGAAGGTCGGTGATTACTTCGAAAGCTGCATGAACACAGGCGCGGTGGATGCCGCGGGCCTCAAGCCGCTGCAACAAGCCCTCGCCCGCATCGATGCCCTGGACACGCGCGATGCGCTGGTCGCCGCGCTCACACCTTTGCAACACACCACACCCGGAAACTATTTCTTTCGTGCCGGCACCGGGCAAGACGCCATCAACTCCTCGCTTGTCATCGTGGAGCTGCGCGCCGGCGGGCTTGGCCTGCCCGACCGCGACTACTACCTTAAGTCCGACCCACACAGCGTCACGCTGCGCGAACAATACACTGCCTTCGTCGAGCAGATGCTGACGCTCGCCGGCGAACCCGCCGCGGAGGCCAAGTCCGACGCCGCCGCCATCCTGCGCATCGAAACCAGCCTCGCTAGGCCGCAGCTCACGCGCGTCGAGCAGCGCGACCCGCACAAGACCTACCACATGATGACGGTGGCGGAGTTGCAGCAGCTCGCGCCCGCCATCCAGTGGCAGCATTTCTTCGACACCGAAGGGGCGCCGGACACGCAGACGCTTAACGTTTCGCAACCGGAGTTCATCAAGACCGTGCAGGCCGAACTCTCGACCGAGCCCCTGCCAGAGCTCAAGGCCTATCTCCGCTTCCACCTGCTAACAGCCAGCGCACCGTTCCTCGCCAAACTTATCGAGGAAGCCAACTTCGCCTTCTACGGACACACGCTGCGCGGCATCGCGCAGGAGCCGCCGCGCTGGAAGACCTGCGTGCGTGATGTCGACAACAACCTCGGCGAAGCGCTTGGCCAGGAGTTCGTCGCGCGCACCTTCACCGCCGACATGAAGGCAAAAACCGAGCTCATGACCGGCCAAATTGAAGCCGAGATGGGCAAGGAGATCCAGGCGCTCGACTGGATGAGCCCGGCAACCAAAACCGAAGCCCTTCGCAAGCTGCATGCCATCCGTAACAAGGTTGGCTACCCTGCACACTGGCGCGACTACACCGCGCTCGACGTCAAGCGCGACGACTTCTTCGGCAACTCCCTCCGCGCCTACGGGTTCGAACAGGCACGCCAATGGAGCAAGCTCGGCAAGCCCGTTGACCTCAACGAGTGGGGCATGACGCCGCCCACCGTCAACGCCTACTTCAACCCGCAGATGAATGACATCAACTTCCCCGCGGGCGTGCTGCAACCACCGCTGTACGATCCCTCGCTCGACGATGCGCCCAACTATGGCAACACCGGCGCCACCATCGGCCACGAGCTCACGCATGCCTTCGACGATGAAGGCCGCCAGTTCGACGCCAAGGGCAATCTCCGCGACTGGTGGACGCCCGTTGACGCGAAGGGCTTTGAAGATCGCATCAACTGCGTGCGCAATCAGTACGCGAGCTACGTCATCATCGACGACATCCACATCAACTCCAAGCTCACCAGCGGCGAAGACGTCGCCGACCTCGGCGGCACGTTCCTCGCCTACCTGGCCTGGAAAGACCAGGAACAAGGCAAGACGCTGAAGGACATCGATGGCTTCACCCCCGACCAGCGCTTCTTCATCGGCATGGGCCAGTGGGCCTGCGAAGAGATCCGCCCCGAAACCCTGCGCGTCCAGGCCATCACCGACCCGCACTCGCCCGGCTTCGCGCGCATCAACGGCGTGGTCAGCAACATGCCTGAATTCCAGAGGGCCTTCGGCTGCAAAGCCGGCCAACCCATGGTGCACACGCCCACCTGCAAGGTCTGGTAGCGACAGCTCCCCTCTGTCGCAGACACGCCCGCCAGGCAAGCGGCCGGACATCTCCCTCAGTCCAGAGATGCACCAGATCTGGTGCATCCCTGGCGCCCGCCGATTGCCGCTATGACGCATGGAACCGGCCCCTTTGACGTGGTAAAATCAAGTAGGGAAATTACATCGTTCAGGCGGCGTTTCCCTTGGATTTAGGGCACTTCTCCAGCCCTCGGTTCCCTTCTCAACCCCGCCTGTTTCTGGAGCTCGATTGGCCACGCAAACCCCTCTTCCTGACCCGCAGCAGCCCAACCCCGCAGCCAACAGCTACAGCGGCGAAAACATCACCATCCTCGAGGGGCTGGCGGCCGTGCGATTACGCCCGGCCATGTACATCGGCTCCACGGGCGAGCAGGGCTTGCACCACCTGGTCTACGAAGTGGTCGACAACTCCGTCGACGAAGCGCTCGCCGGCTACGCCACGCGCATCGACGTCCTCATTCACGTCGACAACTCCATCACCGTTATCGACGACGGCCGCGGCATCCCGGTCGACAACAAAACCCTGCCCACCGGCGAAGTGATGCCCGCCGTGCAGGTCGTGCTCACCATGCTCCACGCCGGCGGCAAGTTCGACGCCTCCAACTACAAGGTTTCCGGCGGTCTCCATGGCGTCGGCGTCAGCTGCGTCAACGCGCTGAGCGAAGAGTTCGACGTGGAAATCTGGCGCGACGGCCACGCATGGGAGATGGATTACTCGAAGGGCGACCCCATCAGCGAACTGCGCAAGATGGGTCCCTCTAAGCGCCGCGGCACCAAGGTCCACTTCCTGCCCGACAAGTCGATTTTCACCGTCCACGAGTACAACTTCGACATCCTGCAGAACCGCCTGCGCCAGCTCGCCTTCCTCAACAAGGGCATCGAAATCACGCTTACCGACGAGCGTGTCACCGACCCTAAGAGCGGCACGGCGAAAACGCAAAGCTTCAAGTTCAACGACGGCATCGCCGGCTTCATCAAGCACCTCAACAAGGGCAAGCAGGTGCTGCACGAAAAGCCGATCTACATGGAAGCCGAAAAAGGCTCGCTCGTCATGGAGATCTCGCTCCAGTACAACGACAGCTACGCCGATACCGTGTTCAGCTTCGCGAACAACATCAACACCGTTGACGGCGGCACACACCTTTCGGGCTTCCGCACCGCGCTCACCCGCACCATCAACGCGCAGGGCAAAAAGCTAGGCCTCTTCAAGAACGACACTGAAGGCCTCACCGGCGACGACGTGCGTGAAGGCCTCGTCGCTGTCGTCTCGGTCAAGCTGCCGCAGCCGCAGTTCGAAGGCCAGACCAAGGGCAAGCTCAACTCCGACGTCTCCGGCGATGTGCAAACCATCGTCAACGACCGTCTCGGTGCCTATCTCGACCAGAATCCGCAGGTCGCCAAGAAGATCATCGGCAAAGCCATCGACGCCGCCCGCGCCCGCGAGGCTGCGCGGAAAGCCCGCGATCTCACCCGCCGCAAAGGTGCGCTCGATGGCGGCGGCCTCCCCGGCAAACTGGCTGACTGCTCCGAGCGGCGCCCCGAAATGTGCGAACTGTACCTCGTCGAGGGTGAGTCCGCCGGCGGCACCGCCAAGCAGGGCCGCGACCGCAAGTTCCAGGCCATTCTTCCGCTCAAGGGCAAGATCCTCAACGTGGAAAAAGCCCGCTACGACAAGATGCTGGGCCACGAAGAGATTCGCGCCATGATCACCGCGCTCGGCACCGGCATCGGCAAAGACGACTTCGATATCGCCAAGCTCCGCTACGGCAAGCTGATCCTGATGACCGACGCCGACGTCGACGGCTCGCACATCCGCACGCTGCTGCTCACCTTCTTCTTCC
>CAXTRU010000161.1:0-8174 GCA_964246665.1 uncultured Acidobacteriaceae bacterium | reverse complement strand
CAATCACAGCAAACTCCGCTCGCTCGAAAGGAGCGGAGGTATAACTTGTGAGAATGACTCAACCAAATATTCGCGTCATCTCACGACTGGCACGTTCAACTATGTTGTCAAAGATCCTGACTGCTTCGGCCTAAACCGGCAGTTTTGGATCAAGGACCAGGCGGGCAGAGCCACAACCTTGTGTCCTCGAACTTGATGCGCTGTCTTCTGCGTAGTGACTGGTGTCTCAAGCTCTACTTGTGCTGGACTGCCTTCTATCACTGCCGCAGCGTTTTGAGCGACCAGATTAGAATACCGAAACCGGTTCGCCTTGTCAACGGCCGCAACCCACGCCTGAGGGATACGCCCTTGCGCTTCCATTTGCCCGCCCCACATGGCGCGAGTGCAGCAACGGTAGTGCCACGGTCAACTACTCAGTAAAACAGCGTCAAAATTCAAATATCGCAACGAGCCGGCTTCCCGGGTCGCGGAGCCATATGCTCCATCTCTACTTTGCAGTGGCTTGGGTTTGTTGCGAAGGGCAGGAGCCCTCTCTCGCGGGTCAAACACTTGGACTGCGCCATACTCGCGCCGGATGTTCTCAGCGGTTGGCTGTTTGCAACTTCTGTAGAGTAACGCACCTTTCATCTCGGCGCAACTCGCATATCAGCCGTGGACCCTTCCGGATCGCGCTGACGAAGACGATGGTAACACCGAAGATCAAGTCCGCAAGCCTGCATGCACACAGGATTCCGGCTCCGGAACCATACTCGTACCAACACCTTGGAAGGCGCTGCACTAAATCGCCGCGCGGTCGGCAATCGGCGTGGCTGTCTGCCTGTGCAGCTGTATCCTCCCGCCATGGAACCTGACGAGATGGGCGAGTTCGCCAAAGAGATGCGTGAGGCCGGCGAGGCCAGCCTCACCCGGGTGTCGCTGATCATTAGTGTGCTCGCCGTGCTGGTCGCGATGGTCACAGTACTGAGCCACCGGGAACACACCGAGGCTGTTTTGGCACAGGCGCGAGCTTCGGATCGCTGGGGGGAGTACCAAGGGCGGCGAATCCGGCAGAGTCAATACGCGCTTGCGGCTGATATGCTGGCGACCCAGGTGGGCGTGCCCCCAGCTGTTCTGCAGGCAAAGATCGCGTCTCTCGAGAGCCGCCAGCAGAAGATCCAGGAAGAGCTGGGCGAAGACACGACAGAAGCAAAGGCACTGGAGGCGGAAGTGGGCATCGCTGAGCGACGTGCCTCACGTCTCGACCTGGGTGAAGCCTTACTCCAGATTTCAGTTGTGCTCGCTTCCATTACTCTACTCACACGTCGCTGGTGGTACGTGCTGGCGGCGCTAGCGCTCGGCTCCGTTGGTGTTGCTGCGGCGGCCGCGGCGTGGCTGGTGCGTTAAGTCACAGGTGCTCTACAACAGCCCGAGCAGAGAACGAGCGCTCTAGGGTTTGCTGATGACGCCGAGGTCGACCAGACCATTCACGAAGTCCTGCACAGCGAGCGCGACCAGCAGAAGGCCCATGATGCGCACAAGAATGCGAATGCCCGTCTCCCCCAAAGCATTAGCTACACGCACGGCGCTGCCAAGCACGAGGAAGGACACGCCGCAGGTGATCGTGATGGCCGCGTAGATGGCCAGGCGCTCGCGAAGATCCTGCGCCTGCCCGACAAGCACCATGACGCTGGTGATGGCGCCAGGGCCTGCGAGCATCGGTATACCCATGGGCACGATGCCGGCGTCATCTTTGCTCGCGGCTGCCTCGGTTTCGCCGCTAGACTCCTGCGTGGCGGAGCGTTTCGCCTCGAGCATATCGAGCCCGATCAGCAGCAGAATGATGCCCCCAGCGATCTCAAAGGCCGGCAGCGTGATGCCGAAGATTCGAAAGATGAGTTGGCCCGCTGCGGCAAAGGTGGTCAGGATCACCATGGCGGTCAATGCAGCTTTGCGTGCAGTGCGCACACGCTTGGTGGCGTCCTGGTCGGCAGTCACCGCCAGAAATGTTGGCAATGCGGCGAAGGGGTCAACCAGGAAGAAGATGGAGCTGAGGGCAAGCAGGGAGAAACGTACGTAAGGAGACGTACCGAAGCTGCTCAGCGAGATAGAGTGCGGCACAAGCACGAACACAGTCTTGCACACCAGGAGAGCCGCATATCGCGATGCTAAACTCACCTCACCCCAGCCTTTGCGACATGTGAGCGTGTTCTTTCGGCAATGAACCTGACCTTTTCCTCACTTTTGCAGAGCTGCCTGGCGACCCTGGCGTACCTGCTGCTCACGACGCCCGCGGGATACGGCTTGGGCCGCCTAAGCGATGTGTGTGGCTTCCGCAACCGGTCGGCAACAGAGCAGTGTCTGTGGTCCGTAGTGCTGTCCCTTCCGCTTGTTCTGGTTGTGACCAATGTGGGAGCGAGGTACTTCTCGCTGCAAGGCGCCTTTGTCGTGTTAATTCTGCTCAGCGTGGCCGGCCTTGTGTTGATCCTGCTTGATCATCCGGTCCGGCACCGTGTGTCCTGGCCCTCAGGCCCATACGCCAACATCGTCATCCTCGCGCTGATCGGGGAGGCTGTTTATATCTGGTGTGCCGGCGCACCGCTGCAGTTCGGGCACCGGTTGTATGAACCGGTCTTTTCTGGTGACTGGGAAGTTCGGTTTCCGTTGGTCCAGGCTGCCGCCATGCAGAACGGCGTGCCCCCGCATAGCCCCTTTTTCACCTTCAAGGGCCAGTCGCCTCCCATGCGCTACTACTACTACTGGTACAGCGTGTGCGGCATGATGGCGAAAGTGCTGCATGTCGGGCCGCGCGCAGCCTTGCTCGCCAGCTCGGTGTATGCGGCTCTCTGTATTGTGGCGGTGCTCTTCCTGTATCAGAAGTACATGCTGACGACGGCATCGTCGTTACGGCAGCGCTGCGCCCTGCTGCTGGCGCTCTGTTGCGTACTGGGGCTTGACGTCATCCCAAGCACGCTCAGGTTAATGTTTTGGCGAGTTCACCTCTTACCTGAAATCGAGTGGTGGTCGCAAGATCGGACGCCAGGGCTGCCGGCGGTTGTTATCTATGCACCGCACCACGTAGCGGGTGCGGCCTGCGGCCTTCTCGCGTTTCTATTTCTTAGCTTGCTCATTCAGGAAGAGCGCGTCTCACCCGCGCGGACAACCGTGTACACCCTCCTGGTTGGGTTGGTGTTCACAGCACTGGTCGGGACGTCCACATTTATCTGCATGTTCTTCGCGGTGGCTTGTACGGTGCTCTGTGCTGATCGGTTGCTGAAGCGTGATCGGCGCGCAGCAGTTGTTCTTACCGGGGCAGCTGTCATCTCGCTACTGCTCTCGGCTCCGTACCTGCACGAACTCCTCGCGAAAGCTGTAACGAGTGGTGCTCACGCTCAGCACAAGCATCTGCTCCTGCCAAAACTGCGAGACAACGACTTCGCCCATACTCTTGTGTGGAAGATGTCGCTTGTACTGCACCGTTCGCCGCCAGCTGGGCTGATGCGCTTCCTCTTCCGCGCTCCCGTGATCCCTCTTCTGTATCTCTGCGAGCTCGGATTTTTTCTGATTGTCGTGGTCGTACGGTACCGGCAAGACTTCCTCTCAGCCCGTCCAATCGCCTTTACCTCTCGCGCACTCTGGCTATTAGCCGGCTCTATCGCGATCTTCTTTCTCTTCGTCAGTTCACAGGGAGTTCAGAGCATCAATGACCTTGGCCTACAAGCTGGCCTTGTTCTACGCCTTGTGTTCATCACCTGGGGCGCTCAGCTTGCCGCCGAATGGCTCGACAAACGGGACCTTCAGAACTTGAGCCCAAAGAACAAGTGGGTGGTTCGAGCTGCCTACGGCTCCCTTGCACTCGGCCTAACCATGACGGTTTGGCAGGCCGTCGTGGAAAGAACCTATGCCGTGTTTGTCGACCGGCATGCGCTGCCTGCGATCAGCCCCTATCCGTACGCCTTCCGCATAGGCACCGTGTACCAGGACGTCTACGACGCACAAGCGGCGGTTGCTCGTCTTCTGCCTGCGGATGCTGTGGTGCAGAGTGATCCTACCGGGCGGTACCAAACGATTTACCGGCTATACCAAACGCGTCGTCAAGCGGCCGGTGATGAGACCTGCGAAGGCGCTTTCGGTGGTGATCCTGATGTCTGCCAGAGCTTTCTGCCCGGCCTTCTGCACCTGTTCGGCTCACACCCGCCATTTTCAAACAAACACATGCATGGTCCCAAGCCGAATCCAGCGGATATGACCTTGGCTGCCATGACGTCTCTGTGTTCTCAGGTCGGTATTGCCGCGCTCTCGGCCTCACGCGCAGATCCAGCCTGGTACCAGCCTGACAGCTGGGTGTGGCGAGGCGAGTTGATGTACAGCAACAACACGGTGCGTGTGATCCGCTGCCCCCAGCCTCCTCCGTCGTCGGCGCACCTATAATTTGAGTGCACGGCCAGCGCACCAGGCGTGAACGATCAGAAAGGCTTTACCACATGCCCATCCAACCCACACAGAACATCTGGCACAACGGCCAACTCATTCCCTGGGACAAAGCCCAGCTGCACGTGATGAGCCACGTGATTCACTACGGCTCGTCCGTATTCGAAGGCATCCGCTGCTACACGCAGGGCAGCTCCGCGGCGATCTTCCGCTTGCCGGAGCATATGCGCCGCATGATCGACTCCGCCAAGATCTACCGCATGCCGCTGCCCTTCACCGTTGATCAGCTCAATGACGCCGTCGTCGAACTCGTGGAAGCCAATGGCGTGGCGCCCTGCTACGTTCGCCCGTTCGCCCTGCGCGGTTATGGCGAAATCGGCGTCAATCCGCTGAAGTCGCCGATTGAGGTGTACATCGCTAATTTCCCGTGGGGCAAGTATGTGCAGGGCGAAGAAGGCGCGGATGTGTGCGTGTCCAGCTGGAACCGGCTCGCGCCCAACACGATGCCGTCGCTGGCCAAGGCCGGCGCCAACTACATGAACTCGCAGCTGATCCGCATGGAAGCCGACATCAACGGCTACGTCGAAGGCATCGCGCTCGACCGCAACGGCTATCTGTCCGAAGGCTCCGGCGAAAATCTGTTTCTGATCCGCAACGGCGTGCTCTACACGTCCCCGCTTGCGAACTCCGTGCTCAATGGCATCACGCGCGACAGCATTCTTATGCTCGCACGCGAGCACGGCATCCCCGTGGTGGAGCAGGCCTTGCCCCGCGAGTTGCTTTACATCTGCGACGAAGCCTTCTTCACCGGCACCGCCGCGGAGGTCACGCACCTTCGCTCGGTCGACCGCATCATGGTCGGCAGCGGCAGCATGGGTCCGATCACGCGCACGCTGCACAACGCCTTCTTCGCAATCGTGAACGGCTTAGCCCCCGATCGCTACAACTGGCTCACACCCGTCCGTGTGCGCAACACCGAAGCGGTTGGTGAGCCGATCAACGCGTAGCGTTCGCCACGCCGCAAACAAGAAGCGCCCGGCAACGCTGCCGGGCTCTTCTTGTTGCATCGCGCTACTTGAAGGGCGTCGCAACCATCTCGCCTTTTGGGATGTTCCTGACGAACTTTTCGCCCGTGGCGATGTGTTGGTCCACCAGCCGCGAAGGCGTGTGCGCCAGCCACTCACCCAAGGAGATGTCCTCATAGAAGGGCGTGGGAAATACCTCAAGAAATACCAGATCCTCGTCGCCCAGGTTCTCGATGTAGTGCGGCAATGATTGGTCGATGTACCCGACGTCGCCCGGATGGAAATCCATCGTGCGCGCGTGACCCCCGGCGGAAAACACGGTCATGCGGCCGGTTCCCTTCACGTAGTACTGCCACTCGTCGTCGTTGGGGTGCCAGTGCAACTCACGCAGACCGCCCGGCTTCAACGTCACAATCGCGGCAGCGATGTTGGTCGCCGGGAAGTTATTGCGGTCGACGATCTTGACCTCGCCCCCTGGCGTCACCTTGGTCGGCTTCATCTTGTCCGTGAAGAACGCGAACGAGTTGGGCACAAAACCCGTTCCTGCCGAGACTTCCTTCTTCTCTTCGGCCAGCGGACGCGGCAGATCCCGCGGGAAGATGAACAGCTCGCGCTTCGGCACCTTGTCGAAGGTGGACTCCGGCACACCGAAGTTCTTGGCCAGCACTTCCTTGGGTGTGTGGTGCAGCCAGTCGGTCAGCAGAAACGTTTCGAACTCGTTGAAGTTGCCGTCATTGAATACCAGCAGAAACTGGCATCCGTCCTCACCGACACCTTGGATGGAGTGCGGAATGCCGCCAGGGAAAATCCAAAGATCGCCTTCCTTCACGTCTTCTACGAACCCGTTCCCATGCTGGTCCACGGCAGTGATGCGTGCCGTGCCCGCGGTCATAAAGGCCCACTCGGCACCCACATGCCAGTGCAGTTCGCGCACGCCGCCTTTGATGAGCCGCATCTCTACGCCGGCCATCTTTTTCGAAAGCGGGAAGTCACGCACAGTCACTTGGCGCGTCCAGCCACCCTCTTCCACACGACGATGCCCGAAGGCAAACGGGTACTTGAACGGTGGCTGACCGCCAGCATCAGTGGTCGGCGGGAACACTGAATCGGGCTCCTGCGCCCCGATGACCTGATTCTGCGGACCAAGCTCCCTCTCGTTCACGCCGGTGTGCGTGTCGCGGCTCATGTCCTTGGTTTGCGGCTGTGCCAGGTTGGTCTGCGCCGCGGCCAGGGGAGCCGCCGCTGCGGTGGCGGCCAGGGCTGCAGCTGTGTTCCGCAGGAAATTGCGACGAGACAGCGCCCCCGCGCCGGTCTCGGTGTCCTTCATCTCAGCCATCGTGTTTGCTCCTTCGAGACGTGGTCTATATCGCATTTGCGAGCCGGCCGAGACTACACCGGCTAGCGGCCTTCCTGGGGCTTGTGCACGTCGATCAACTGCGGCTCCTTGGGCACCGCTAACTTCATTTCCTGATCCAGCGTCGGACGCCGCCGCCGCGTGTACGGCTCCAGCTGCTGCGGCTGCCCGGTGCTGAGCGCCTTCTCAACCGCAGCGATCACCCGGATATCGAGCATGCCTTCCTCGCCATCGGCCTCCGGACGCTTGTCGTTCAGGATGCACTCGGAGAAGTACTTCATCTCACCGCCGAAGTGATCTGTCTTAGGGAAGCTTTCTTCGCTCTTGTTCTTGCCGATGGTCACAATGTGCTTCATCGGCTGATTCATGCCGAACGCCGGACTCGAATACAGATCGCCCAACGTCCCCGCGACGCGGTAATCCTCAAGCTCCGCCCCGGAGTAGCTCATCACCATCGTCGCGATGCGGTCACCCGGGAATTTGAGGTTTACCGTCACCTGGTCGTCAAAGTCGCGGAACCGCTCCGGGTCGGTGCGCACGCCCATCGCGCTCACCTCCAGCGGCTCGGACGCAAACAGGTTGCGCACGGTGTTAATGGGATACGGCCCCATATCCGGCACAGGCCCCGCCCAATAGCCATGCTTCGCGCGATGGTTCTGGTAGTTCACGGGCTGGGAGAAGGAAGAGTTGAAATATCGCAGGTGCCCCAGCTTGCCGGACCGCGCAACCTCAAAGGCCTTCAACGTGCCGGACTCATGATGCAAGCGGTAGGCGACCATCAGCTTCGCCCCGCTCTCCTCGGAGGCCGCGATGATCTCCTCGCACTGCGCCACGGAGATCGCCATCGGCTTCTCCAGCAGCAGATGGATGCCGGCCTTCAACGTCCGTACGGACAGGTCGACGTGGTCGAAGTTCGGCGTGGCAAGGTAGACGGCATCGATCGTGCCGGAGGCCAGAAGCTCGTCATATTCCTCGTAGCTGTACAGCGCCGAAACACCGTACTTCTCGCCGACCTTTGCCGCCTTCTCCTCATGGCCGCTCACAAAGGCAACCACCTCGCTGTTACCGGTGTGCTCAATGCCCGGCAACATTGCCGTTTGCGAGATCCAACCGATACCGACGACGGCGTACCGCACCCTACCGTCTCGCACAACCACTGCCTGGGCCATAACGCATCTGCTCCTGGGGTGGGCATGTACCCACAACGTCCATGGATGCCGATCTCGCCTATCGCGGTGTCTATCGTTCGGCGACAGACACCCTAGCTAGCCACAGGAGCCGGCGTGGGCGCCGCCGCACCGGAGCTCGTGGACGAAACCGACGAGGTGGCCGGTGCCGGCGTTGCCGCCAGCTTGCCCGACCCAGGCAGTTCCTACGAGCCAACGATC
>CAXTRU010000160.1:0-8208 GCA_964246665.1 uncultured Acidobacteriaceae bacterium | reverse complement strand
GGATAGGGAGGATTCCAGCGCCCGTAGCGCACGCGTGTTGCGCGAACGGTACGCCAGTGGCGTGATTCCGGCAGCGACTGCGCTCTCTACCGTAGGAACGCCTTCGATGTACGTCTCGACCAGCGCCAGCCTCGCCTTCGGCTTCAGCTGTCCGAGCGCCGCCGATAGCTGCTCTGCAAGCTGACTGCGGCAGACCAGCATGAGCGCGTTCGGCTCGACTGACGGCAGCAGTTCCAGAGCCGTCGCGCGCTTGCCGTCCTCGAGCGACGCGTCCAAGTCCTCCACCGCGACCTGCCGCGCTTCTTCTGCCGTCTGGCACCCACCGGTGATCCCCCGCCGCGTTTCCTTGCGCAGCGCCCGGTACATGGCGTGGCTGCCGATGCGGAGCGCGAACGTGGCGAAGGCGCCGCTGGTGGGGTCGTAGCCGTCGGCGTAGCGGAGAAGGCGCTCGAATCCTGCCTGGGCCAGATCGTCCGCGGACACCCGTTTTCCTGACCGGCGCGACAGCTTGTGTGCGAGCTTCCAGATGACCGGCATGTACTGCACGACCAGCGCATTGCGTTCGTTTACGGTCATCAAAAAGTAAGGCCGCCCGGAGGCGGCTGGTATGCTGGCGTCGGAGTTCGGGACCCATGTCCGACTCGCAGAGCAGCCATAAACTTATTCGACTTACACAGCATTGGCCTAATCCGCATTTACGAGCTCGGATGGGTCATACCCCTAGCTGCAGTGCTAGCAAGCCTTTCAGCCTTCGCGACAGAAAAGATCCGTCCTTCAATTGGCAATGACAGCGCTCGGCTCGGCCCATCTCTGCGGCTGTTCGTTTATATGCAGATCGGTCTTACCGCGCTGTGCTTTGTGTTTCTGACAGCCTGGCGGCATTTGCCGTACCCGTATAGCAGCCCTGTTTTGCCATTCGCACACTTCTTTGATTTGTACATTTTCACCGCCCGCTTCGCACGTCTTCATTCCCCGGCGTTCTTCGCGCCGAACATCGCAGAACAGTATCAGTACCCCGGGTCTATGGCGCTCTTGTACGGCTCGCTGTACGCAACGCATCGCGCCAGCGTGGTCTTCTTTGCCATCACCGGCTGCGCCGTGCTGGTGATGGCCCTCGGCCTTGCGAGACATCTCATTCGCGCTGGGCTTTCCAAGGTCACTGCGTATGCTCTAGTGATTTGCACGACCGTACTGTCCTATCCATTGTGGTTTGAATGGGCGCTGGCGAATCTGGAAATGTTCATCTTCCTTATGGTGGCGGCTGGCGTGTGGTGCTTCCTCCGAAAACGGACTTTCGCCGCAGCGATCCTCTTTGGAATTGCCGCAGGCATGAAGTTCTTTCCGGGCGTGTACCTTGGGCTCTTTCTGGCGAGGCGCCAATACAAGCAGATCGTAGTCGCTGCGGCGACAGCGGTCGCAGTGAACTTGGCTGGGTTGTGGCTAATCGGGCCAACGATTCCTGCTGCGTACGAGGGCGTCCGGCTGGGCCTCTCACGCTTCCGCGTCCATTACATGCTGACGTATCTTCCTCAAGAGACTGGAGTGGATCATTCCATCATTGGGTTGATCAAGCGGACCACATGGTACCACTATCACGATTGGCAGCTTCCCAATTTCGCGGTCACCGTGTATCTCGCGATTGCCGCAACCGTGGGTGCCGCTCTCTACTTCTGGCGCATCCGAAATCTCCCAGTCACCAATCAAATTGCCGCCTTGTGCGTGGCATCCATCCTGCTACCTCCAACCTCGCACGACTACACACTGTTGCATCTGTACGTGCCTTTCGCGTTGCTTGTAGTCATGGCAGTGAAAGCAGGCGAGAAGACAGTCCCCGGTCTGCTTGCCGCCATGGTGTGTTTTGCGGTTCTGTTCTCATCCGAGTCCGAGCTGATTTTGGCCGGTCGAGGGTTTTCAGGGCAGGCGAAGTGCCTAGCCCTGATTGCCCTCTTGTTTGTAATCCTCAGATTCCCTTGGAAGCCAGCTAGTTCACTCCCGTTGCAGGGAAGCACTTCACGTCCACAAGGATCTGCGTATTCGCCGGCGGAGCCGTAAGAAAGGTCAGGTTCGCCTGCGTGGGCTGGCCTGCTGCAGCGACAACGTTCACGACCCCTGCCGGCGAAGAGGCTTGGAGTTGTTCGGCGAAACAAGATGGATAGTGGTTGCCGTCAATGTTCATCACGGTCGGCGCACCAAAGACCATAGAGCCGAAAATGCCAGAGGTTGGATTCGACCCTGTCGTCACACTCACCGAGAACTGGCTATCAGTGTTCGCCTTAACGCCAGAAGCAAAGAGCGCAACTGTTCCGCCAGATCTTCGCCGCTTCCGGGCGCATTGGCCGCAACGAGCGCGACCGTGTGCGGGCGTTTGCGCTGGTCCTCACCCTCAGATACACCGCGCTCAGGATTGGGGACGCGGCCGTGCTGTCTCGAGACCGCATCAGCCGCGACGGGAATCGTTGGCGCATCTTCCTTCGCACCGAGAAGAGTGGCAAGCCCGTCTTTCTTCCAATCCCGCAAGAGATGAAGTCAGCCCTGGACATCGTTCCGCTGCCGCTCGGCGCCAAGCCTGACTGCCCGTACTTCTTCTGGAATGGCACCACCACATCCGTCCGCACGGTCAAGAGAATAGCCGACCGCACCTTGCGGGCTGTCTTCCGCGAAGCAAAGGTTGAAGGCGCCCATGCTCACCGATTCCGGCACACCCTCGCAACCGACCTACTCGGTCACGGAGCCAGCTTCGAGGAGGTTGCCGACATCCTCGGGAACAGCCTCAACATCATCCGCCGGCACTATGCCAAATGGTCGGTCGCACGGCAGAACAGAATTGACGACCTCATGGCCCGCGTCTACGCACGGGAAGACTTCACCGCTACGGATGCTCGGCCAAACTGACCGTGCCCAAAACGTGCCCAGGCTGGATATTTCAGGAGGAATGAGAGCACTATGCGCAACGCAGAATCAGTAACTTACACATTCCACGTGAGGGCTCGAAGACCAAGTCCCCCTCCGGGCACCATGCTTGCAGCTTGCAACGTTGGAAATTTGCAACTAAATGCCGACGCTTGCCGTTTCTCGATCTGCCTCAGCCACAGGCACTCCATCCTCATTGCTGAGCACCTGGGCGCATGCCGCGCTCGCCAGCGACAGCGCCACGGCCAACCAGATGATCCGGTGAAATCCGTACACGAAGGCCTCTTCGACGGCGAGCTTTGCCCGCGGATCTTTGGTCTGCACGGCGGCCAGACGCTCCTGCTGCGCTTCGATGGACGGACGCTCGGCGGCAGGCACCTGGAACTGGTCGAGCCGATGGTGCAGGTTGTGGCGAAAGGCCGTAAGCAGCACAAGACCGAAAAAGGCCACGGAAAGCAGGCTGGCCAATCGCGAAATGGCATTGTTGATGCCGGAAGCGACCCCGGACTCGGACACGGGCACTGAGTTCATCACTGCGGTCGTCAGCGGCGCTACACTGATGGCCATTCCCAAGCCCAAAACCACTACCGCCGGAAAAAAGGTGGTCCAGTAGCTGCCGCCGACTCCCGGGCGGCCCGCAAGAGCGAAGCCGGCTGCCGCCACCAATGAACCGATGGTCAACGGGCCGCGCGCGCCGTAACGGCCAATCAGTCCGCCCGACCAGTGTGACAACGCGAACAGAATCAGGATGAGCGGAAGAAGAGCGGCCCCGGCCTCGGTGGCGGTGTAGTGCTGCACCTGGATCAGGTCAAGAGGAAAGAAGAAGAGCAGGCCGTTGAGCGCCGTATAGAGAAACAACGTAAGCAGGTTGGCGCCGGCAAAGTTACGGGAACGAAAAAAGCGAAGCGGCAGCATGGGCGTGGGGCTGCGGAGCTCGATCAGGAGCATGGCCAGTAGCGCGACGGAGCCGAGCGTGGCCGTAAGCCACACCACAGGTCCCGGCCGGTGGGCTTCGATCAGCGCAAAGGTGATGCCGGCCAGGCCCAACGTGCCCAATGTCGCGCCGCCCCAGTCCAGGCCGCCCTGCATCTGTTCATTGCGGCTTTCCGGTACGCGCCAGAACGTGATCGCCAGCGTCGCCAGGGCCAGCGGTACGTTGATGAAAAAGACCCAACGCCAGGTGGCTTTGTCTACCAGCCAGCCGCCCAGTACGGGACCGATCGCCGCCGTAACGGCGCTGAAGCCTGACCAGATGCCGATGGCGCGGCCCCGGGTCTGTTGTGGGAAGAAGGCGCTCAGAATGGCTAGGCTGCCCGGCACCAGCAGCGCCGCTCCAATGCCTTGCAGGCCGCGGGCGGCGATCAGGCAGGCAGGATTGGGCGAAAACCCGCACAGGATTGAGCCGACAGCAAACAGCGCCACCCCGATGGCGAACACGATCCGGCGTCCGAAGCGGTCGCCGAGAGATCCTCCAACCAGCAGCAAGGACGCCAGAAAGAGCGCATACGCCTCAATGACCCACTGGATCTCGTTTGCGTCCGCGCGAAAGCTTGCCTGAAGCGCCGGCAGCGCAACGGTAACCGCCGTGCCGTCGATAAAAGCCATGCTGGAGGCAAGGATGGTTGCCGCAAGAACCCATTTGGCGTCGGGATTACGAAGGAGCGGTGCCTGCTCTGCTGACGCGTGATTTGGGGACAGCGGTCTCGTAGGGTTCTGCACGGCGCAATGTGGTCATCATATCTGCCGGCGCGAAGCCCTGCCGTGCCCAGCGACCTTGATTTGTGCTTCACCGCGAAATGTTCACAGAACCTTCGCGGTCTTGGACCTGAGGTGAAGAGAGGGTGTGAGGGGTACGATGCACTCGGTAAAGACAAGCGGCGAGTGGTTTATGTGGTTCGCGGTCGAAGGCCACTACGCCCTTTTGCGCTATCCGCGACGCGCATGCCCCGCTGGTGTGTCTTCGGGGTACAAGAGTCACTCTAAATTGAAACGGCCGTGATCTGGTAAGGGTGGCAACGTTGCGAGATCCTCGCGTAGGAAGGAAGTCTCCTATGCTCCACATCGTCGAACTTACCGTCAGCGGCCTGGGTCTCTGTATTTGCCTGTCCTTCTTGACCGACAGGATCGCCTCGGACCTGTTTCGTCACCGGCCGGATGCCGGCGTCATCGGCCGAGAACGCTAAACGCGCCATGTAGTACTGCCGAGCCAGTGCGCGCGTTGTTGCTCGTCGTTGAACGAATCCGAGACTCGTTTCCAGGACTCTCGCCGAGGCATTACCCGGCTAACAGTGCCTCACCGACCGCCATAGACGGCTCGGTACACCTCGCGATTGCGCATGATGCTCTGAACGTAATCGCGAGTCTCGGTGTACGGGATCGACTCAACCCACTCGGGAACGTCCTTGTAGTCTCCGCTGGCAATCCATTGCCGCACCGGACCGTCCCCTGCGTTGTACGCCGCAAGGGCGTACTCTACCTGGCCGCCGTAATGGTCGATGTTTTGCCGCAGGTACGCGGTGCCGAGGCGTAGGTTCTCCGTCGGATCGAAGAGCTCGTTCGCATTGAAGCGCCGTTCGCCCTGCTGCTTGGCGATCTGCTTGCCGGTTGAAGGCAGCAACTGCATTAAGCCGTAGGCGTTTGCCCGGCTCACCGCACCCGGATTGAACTCCGACTCCTGCCGCACGAGTGAGGCGACAAGGTACGGATCCAGCCCTTGTGACTGCGCGTCGCTGGCCAGCGCCTGCCAGTACGGACGCGGGAAGACCAGCTGCCAATAGGCCGTCGGCACCTCAGCGACTGGCAACGAGAAGAACGGCACTTTGCTCCGCTTCATCGCCTGAAGCGCCCGCGCATTCTCGCCAAAGCTCTGGTAAATCTGCGCTTCCGCCAAAGCGCCCCACTGGGCGGAGGTCGAACTAAGCTGGATCTCCGGGCGAATGTACTCATTCAACGCTGCATTGGCCAGCAGCTTAGCCTTGATCAGGTGCGGATCATCCTCCGGCACCTCGTCAATCAAGTGTGGATCTTCAATCGCACGTACGGACAGCAGAACCGGCGAAGGCTCGGTGCTTGCCTTCGTCCCAAGGGTGGCCATCCGTTGCCGGGCCAGCATGGCGTAATAGCTGTTCACGTAGGCTGCGTTCAGCGTCTTGTAATAGTTCAGCGCCTGCCCTGGGTTGCCCTCAACCTCCTCATACAGGCGCCCGCGCCAGTACAGCGCTCCAGGGATCTCCGCGCCTCCGGGATACGTCGTGATCTGCTCGTCAAACATGCGGGCCGCATCGGGCATGTGGCGCAGGCGGTAGCTCAGCCAGGCAGCCCGCCAGTGCGCGCTGGGTGCATACATGCTGTGTGGGAAGTGACTGACGAGCGCGGAGTAGTCGCTGATCGCATGCGTCGGGTCGCGCTTAATCAGATACATATTGCCGCCCGAGTACAGAGCCTCTTCCAACCAGCGGCTGTTCGGGTACTGCTGCAACATGGCCTGCACCAGCGCGTCGTGCTCGCCGGTGTTGCCCTCGTTACGCGCCAGTTCCGACTGCAGGTACATCTTCAGCGCGGCCGTGTCATCGTTGGTGACCGGCAGGTGGTCCACGTCCGCCTTGCTCAGCCGCTTCAAGCGAAGGTCGCAAACGGCCGCATAGATTTCCAACGCATCGCGGTCTGCCTGCGTCAACGTGGCTTCATTTTGCTGCAGGGCGCGATACTCCGCGGCAGCCAGCGAGTATTGCTTGGCGTTGAAGATCGCGTCCGCGTGCTGTTTGCGCTCCCCCGGTGTCAGGGGCACGTTCATCGCGGCAAGTTGCGCCTTGGCGTTCGCCGCCTCGTTGCTCAGCGAGTCGCCAAGATAGATCCCCCGCCACAACGGCGCGGCGGACCCGACGTTTCCGGCCATCTGATAGGCACGCGCCAGGGCGACCCGGAAATCCAGGTGCGTCCCGAGGAGCCCCGTCTGCAACGGTTGCAGCACGCGCAGGGCGTTCGCTGCGTCGTTCTGCGCCAGGTAGGCATTGCCCAGCAGGACCGGGGCTTCCGGCACAAACAAACTGCCCGGGTGCCGCTCCTCGAACCGCTCCAGGAGCGAAACGGCGTCACCCGGGTGACCACCGGAGATCGCCGCCTGCGCCCCAAGATAGTCCGCGTAATCCGACAAGGACTGCCCCGCGGTGGCGGCGGAGCGAAACGCCTCTTCGGCATCGCCGTAACGATGATCGAGCGCATAGGCGTGACCCATAGCCAAGTCCGCGGTTGCAGCCGCCTCACCTGGGTGCGCGGCGGCATACGCCAGCACACCGTCATACGCGGCGGTGCTGCGGCTGGACAGGAGTTGTTGCGCCATCGGACGCAGAGTGGCCGAGGCGATGAACGCGCCGCTCAAGCGGCGGCTTTCCGCGGTGGCATGCACCACCAGCGCATGATGGGTCGGCACACCCCGGACCGATACGGCCCGCAGGGTCGCCCGACCGCGGCCACGCGTCATCACCGTATGGGTGACCGCATGGTGCAGCGATGCCGTTCCTCGCGCGCGCGCCACGGCATGCCGTTTCGGCGCAGCCTCGCTTGCATGCGCAAGCGCCATCGCCGCGATCAGTGCCAGAACGCTCCACCGGCTCATCTTCATGGTGTCAACCTTATCAAGAACTCTACGTCGATCTCCCGTGCCTGGCGAACAGGCGCCCTCTGCAAGAATCAGCAGAGATACACCTGCCTTATCGGCAGATCGGCCCGATCCTTTAGCCCCTATCTTCTAGACCCTATCTTCGCGCCGATGTCGCTTCCAGTACACTGAAGAGGTATGGCGGCGCAGACCTCACCCATAGCTGACCCCACGGAGCAGGAACCGGCGGTCCCACCCGCCTCGCCCGCGGATGCGTTCGCCGAGCACCCGGACGTGGCGCTCGTCGCCCGTGCCAAGGCCGGCGATACAGCCGCGTTTGAGCAACTGGTGCGCCAATACGACCGGCAGATCTACCGGACGGCCCTTCACATCACCCAGAACCGCGAGGACGCCGAGGACATCACCCAGGATGTCTTCTTCAAGGCTTACCAGAAGCTCGACCAGTTCCAGGGAAACTCGAAGTTTTCCACCTGGCTCGTCCGGATCGCGGTCAACGAAAGCCTGATGCGCCTTCGGAAGCGGAAAACCTCGAAAACCGTTTCCATGGACCAGGACGTTGAAACAAACGAGGGTTCCATCCCGCGCGATTTTGCCGAATGGCGGCCCAACCCGGAACAGATTTACTCCCAATCCGAGCTGGGAGACATTCTCCGCAAGACAATCGCGGGTCTTCCTCCAGG
>CAXTRU010000159.1:0-8214 GCA_964246665.1 uncultured Acidobacteriaceae bacterium | reverse complement strand
TCTTTGTCCAGCGGTGCAGCTGCAGTCTCTGTCAGCACTTTGGCACCCGGCACTCACAATCTCACCGCGGTCTACGGGGGCGATACAGACGACGCCACCAGCACCTCCACGGCGCTGCAGCAGCGGGTTGAGCAGATCGCAACTGTGACCACTCTCGGCTCCGATGCTGACCCTGCAAACGCAGGCTCTGCTGTCACCTTTACAGCGATTGTTGCCATGGCACCAGGTGCAACCGCGGACGGAAACCTCGACGGAACAGTGACTTTTCATGACGGGAATGTCGTCCTCGGCACGGTTCCCATCAACGCAACAGGTCAGGCCACACTTTCGATCAAGACCCTCAGTGTTGCATCCCACGCTGTCGTCGCTACATACAACGGCAACGCAAACTACGCCCTCAGTAACTCAACTGCGCTCAACGAGGTCGTGCAGCAAACGGGCACCGCGGTGTCGCTGAGCACATCGTCAGCACTCACGCTCATGGGCAAACCTGTCACCTTCAGCGCAACCGTGAGCAGCAGCACAGGTGTGCCGACGGGCAGTGTAACGTTCAAAGACGGCGCAAAGATCCTGGGTACAGGAGCCATTGATGCTCATGGCAACACAACCTTCACCACCTCGGCTCTCTCGGCAGGCATTCACACCATCACAGCCCAGTACACCGGGGACGCCAACTACATCGCCTCCACGTCGTCCGCGCTGCAGCAAACCGTAACGCTTGCCCAAACGTCTCTCTTGCTTGCGGGCCCCACTACCGCGGTTGATGCCGGTACAGCAGCCCGCTTTTCAGCTGCGCTTTCCACGCCGGGCGTCGTCCCCACTGGCACTGTAACCTTCCTGGATGGGTCCGCCGTGCTCGGCTCGGCGCCCGTATCCTCCGCTGGAGCGTTCCCCTTCGCCAGCTCGAACCTGGCCGTCGGCACGCACGTTATCACGGCCAGCTACAGTGGTGATGCCAACAATGCTGCCGTCACGTCATCGCCTGTCACTGTAGTCGTTCAGCAAGCCCCCACATCCACATCGCTTGTGGTGAGCGCGAATCCCGTGCCTCAAGGCGATGCCGTTACGCTCAATGTCGCACTCACGAGCGACAGCCCCAACCTCAGCGGCACGGTGCGCTTCTATGACGGCAGCGTGCTCCTGGGCACGTCCCCGTTGGGCATCAACGCCACCGCAACGCTGTCCGTTCCGAATCTTGGGTTAGGCAATCACCCGCTCACGGCCGTGTACTCCGGCGATACGAACCACGCACCCTCGACTTCGGTAGCAACTCCCGAGTTGGTCGTGCAAAGGTCGTCCACCACACTCGCATCCAGCTTGAACCCGTCGATTAGCGGACAGGCTGTCCTCCTTACCGGACAGATCACCGGCACCCCAATGCCTACCGGCAATGCGGTATTCCGTGACAACGGAACTGTTCTTGGAACGGTTTCGCTCAACAACATGGGCACTGCAAGCCTATCCGTAGCCACCCTGAGTGTCGGCACGCACACCATCACCTTCACCTACAGCGGAGACAACAACTTCTCCCTGGCCACCACGCAAATTACGCAAACTGTTCTCAACGCAACCACTGCCACCGCGCTCAGCGCCGGGGCTAATCCCGCCACCTACGGTCAGCCGCTCAGCCTTTCCGCTTCGGTGGCCAGCAACGGCGGAGCTGCGACGGGGAAGGTCGTGTTCACCGATGGACCGAACACGATCGGCACCACTGCACTGGACGCGAGCAGCACAGCCGTTCTCACGATCTCGAACCTGAGCCCGGGCACCCACGCCATCGTCGCCAACTACGCTGGCGACGGCAAAGCCAATCCATCCAGTTCAAAGCCGCTCACCGTAGTCGTGAAGCAGCTGACGACGCTGGTGGTCACCTCGAACCTTAACCCAACGCAGACACTCACTCCCGTCGTGCTATCGGCAAAGCTAAGCAACGCTGGTGCAGCCCCCGCGACGGGAACCGTCACGTTCACGGACGGAAGCACTATCCTCGGCATCTCGCCCGTAGATGCAGCAGGCCGCGCTTCAATGACAATCCCGCAGATGGCGGCCGGCTCGCATGCCATCACAGCAACCTACGGTGGTGACGGAGACAACTTCAACAGCACGTCAGCAACCTACACCCTGGCCGTCCAGTTACGCCCCACCACCACAACGGTCACTGGCACAGCAACGGACACCGCTAACCCGCAGCAGATGACGCTCATCGCCGTGGTCCGCGGCGGCGGCACTGTACCGCCAAGCGGAACTGTCACCTTCACCGCCGGCAACATCACGCTCGGTGCCGCCTCGGTAGACGCTACCGGCGTCGCCAGCATCACCATCATCTTCGACACACCAACCCAGCAAGTCGTCGCCACCTACCCTGGTGACGCTTCGTACTCCGGTTCGAAGTCAGCACAGACGCCGATCACTGCCGGTAAGCCTGCTCAGTTCACCGTCAACGTCAACGCGCCCACCGTCACACTTGTTTCTCATCAGCACGCCTCGGTGACGGTCACCGTGTCTTCCGTCAAGGGCTTCACCGACACGATCGCTCTCGGCTGCCTTGGCCTGCCCTATGCAGCCACATGCATCTTCGACAGCTCGCAACTCAAGCTGGCTGCCGATGGGACCACAACCGCAACTCTTCTCATCGACACAGGCGATCCGCTCGGTGCAGGCTCAAGCACAACGGCTTCTCTGCACAGTGGACGGAACGTCTTCGCTTGTCTCATCCCTGCGTCTCTGCTGCTCCTGGGCTTTTCTCGTAACAACCGTCGCAAGCTGACCTTCTTGGCGACCCTGCTCATCGGGATCTCGCTTGCAAGCGGGCTCACGGGATGCAGCGGTCTTCAGATGAGCGGCACACCGCCGGGAACCTACACCATCCAGGTCATCGGTACAGGGAAGGGATCGAATACAACCGAAGCACAGGCTGTCACGCTGGTGGTGACCCAGTGAGAACCTTTGATCGTCTGCTCTCACTCTGTCTGCTGGCGCTCGCTCCATGGGGAAGAGCGCACAGCCAAGCCTCAGCAACCGCAACAGGCCCGGGCAGCTACACCGCCGTGGGTGCCGCGCTTTCCGGCTTCCAAACCGACTACGGTCACAACCAGATCGCAGGAGCCATGCTCTACGCCGATGTCCAGCCCTACTGGCGCGTCGGCCTGGAAGGGGAAGCACGTTTTCTACGCTGGCATAGCAGCGAGCAAGTCACCGAGACGACGTACCTCGGTGGCCTGCGCGTGGCAGTCTGGCCCCATCCTCGCCGTTGGGAGCCCTATGCGAAGTTCCTCGCCGGCTTAGGCAAAATCACACTCCCCTACGGGTACGCTCATGGCAGCTTTCTCGCGTACGCTCCAGGTGCTGGTCTCAACTTTGCCGCAACAGACAGGCTGACCGTCCGCGTTGTCGACCTGGAATACCAGCACTGGCCGCAATTCACCTACGGCGCTCTCAGCCCGTATGGGGTCAGCGCTGGCATCAGCTTCAGGCTGAACGGCGTGCCACGATTTCCCAAGGGGGCCAGGGCTCGCCACTGACCCCTACAGGCTCAAACCGTCTTCCTGCGCAATCAGATCATCCACCGCAATCTTCAACGACAAGCCAAGCTTCCGAAAACTATCGCGCCACTCCCGCGTCCAGTACCGCGCCTCGGGCCTCCGTAGCAAGTCATTCCAGATGTTCTGGGCCTGCCACAGGTTTGATCGCCCAGGCAGGCTACGGAGGCTCTCTGCGGCGGCAAGCACCTCCGCCATCACGGTCATGCTCTGGGTCTTTGCGCCGGCTTCCAACAGAACCATGGCACGCTTCATCCGTGCATCTGCCGCATAGCTAAGCATCGCTTCATCCAGCGCCACGTTATCCATCTCGGCGCGCCGCAGCAAGCGGGCCACTTCGGCCGCGTCATAGGTATCCTCGTCCAGAGCACGCCGCAAGCTTGCGTTGATCGCAAAGCCCGCTGTGAGGGCAAGCGCCGGGGGTGCCGGCACGTTGGACTCCCCAAGGAAGTGCAACAACGTTGCGTGCTCCTCATAGATCCGCATCAACGAATCTTCCACCTCTGCCAAGGTCTGGTTCAAAATGCTCTTCAAAATGCGGTGTTGTTCGTCCGCGAACAGCGACGTCAGCGAATACGTCGTCGATCCGAAGAACCCATCTGTCGCTCGAATCAGGTCCGGGAGGTTCGCCCGCCGGATCGCGACCCGTGCCGCTTCGTTAAACCGCTCCCACTCGGTTTCCTGCGCAGGCAGGTAGCGCTTCACCGCCGCTGAAAGATTCTGATCGCCAAGATGCAGAACAGAAAAGCAAATCTCTTCAGCCTCTTCAGTGATCTGTGACCGCAGCCGCGCACGCCCAATGCCAACCCGCCCGCGTCCGCTGGTCAACACGTCGTAGTTGCGCCGCTCCACGTCGAAGCAGAAGATTTTGCCCGTGTCCGGATACGACCGGAACATGGACGAGATCGCGTAATGCGCGCCCACGTGCTCCAGATCAACGCGGGCACTCATCACCCACCTGCGATACACCTCGGTGCCGGTCCCGTTCTCGGGCACATTGCTCTTGGCACGCGAAAGGACCTCTAAGAACGCCGTCTCGAGGGCAGCTCCATCCTGACCAAACAGCTTTGCAGCCAACTGCAAAACACGACCGGCATACGCAATAATCTGTACCGTCTCAATGCCTGAAATGTCGTCGAAGAACCAACCGCAACTCGTGTACATCAATTGCGCGTGCCGTTGCAGTTCAAGCAGCTCCAACACAGTTATTCGCTCCGCTGGTGTCAGCACATGCGTTGCATGCTCGGTCAGGAAGCGGTCCACATTGGACCGGCTACGATCCAGGATCACCCGGATATACGCATCGCGAGCCTGCCACAGATCACGCAATAAGGGCGCGGCCAACTCTTCCGCCATCGGGGCAATACGATCGCGCAACAAATCTAAGGCCTCGCGCAGGGGCGCTCGCCAGGCCTGGTTCCAGCCCGGCTTGCCTCCATTGCACCCGCAGTCGGCTCGCCAACGCTCCACACCATGGAAGCAACTCCACGACGAGTTCTCCACGACCTCAGCCTCCCATGTCGGTGGGAACTTCTGCAAAAACTCGCCATAGTTCGTGACGGTGGCCAAGCCCTGCTCCTCAATCCAGTGCATGGCGTAGCTCAACGCCATCTCGCCGTGCCGATGATGGTGGCCATAACTCTCACCGTCGGTCGCCACATGGGCCAGCTGCGCCTCCTGGCCGCCGGTGCCGGGTTTTGCCATCGATGGGCGCAAACTCGTCAGCAGTCGCCGGCCAAACTCCTCGCCGGAGTTCAACAGTCCCTCAAACGCGATCGCGCGTGAAGTCGGGCCATCGTAAAAAAACACGTCGATGGATCGGCCTTCCTCCAGCGGCACGCGGTAAGGGTACGTCGAGTCCACTGAGCCATCTGGCGTTGCGGTCCACGGCTCTCGTCCAGCATTTGGGTGCGCTCGCTCCCGCAGCGCTTCATCCACAACGGCATCCAGGGCAGCGCCGTCCGTTGATCCCGCCGCTCCTTCCGTGTAGGCCCGAGGCACCGCACACCGCCGCACGCGTGCACACTGATTCGGGGCCAACACCGTGAAACGGATCCCCTCCTGCGCCATCAGGTCCAGCACCGATCGAGAGACCGCGGTCTCGGCCAGCCACATGCCTTCCGGCTTGCGCCCAAAACGGTGGTCAAAGTCCGCAATGCCCCACCGCATTTGCGTACGGGCATCCCGCACGGACGCCAACGGCATGATCATGTGGTTGTAGACCTGCGCCAGCGCAGACCCATGCCCGCTGAAGCGCTCCGCACTCGCCTTGTCCGCAGCCACAATCGCCCGGTACGTGCGCGCCGCGTATACCTCCAGCCAACTCAGCAATGTCGGGCCGAAGTTATAGCTCATCCCCGCGTAGTTGTTGAGAATGCGCGTGATCTGTCCCTGCTTGTTGGTGATGCGCGACGCTCCATTCGGCGCGTAACACTCCGCCGTGATGCGCTCGTTCCAATCATGAAAGGGACTCGCAGAGTTCTGAACTTCTACCGTTTCCAGCCACGGGTTCTCTCGCGGGGGCTGATAAAAGTGCCCGTGAACACAGACAAACTGTTTCGGCGTAGCCTTGGGCCCACGTCCAATGACCTCTGCCATTGTGACTTCGTTCGGAGACGACATCCTCTCATCGTAACGGGCGAGGACCGGCCGTAGCTGACGCGACGGTGTTAGCCGTGCCGTCCATCGTGGGGTCCAGCGTCGCCTGCACTGACCAATCCTGGTCGAAACCGCGCATCCAGCAAAGCCACCGACGCAATCGCCAGCCAGTACGCCACCACCGCACCCAGCGTAAAGTACCGCCCAAGCAGCAGCTTGCCCGCAAGCGTCTCGCGAAAACGATCCAGTGAGGGCCAATAGATCAACTTCGCCAGCTCTACCGCCAACGCCGCGACTCCCGCGGTCAGAGCTAGCGTCACAACAGGCCGGCGCGGCAGGCACAGAGCCACCACCCAATACACCGCAATAGCCCAAAGGGCCGATCCACCATACTTGAAGGCAAACGCCGGCAAGCCCAGCGGAGCAAGACGCCACGCAAGCCCTAAAGGCAAGGTCACGAACAGGAATGCAAGGCAGGTAAGCCGGCGACGACGCACATCAATCGCCCCCACAGATGCCACAGGCAAGCTCCTGCAACTACTCAGGCTGCACAACCTTTCCCGCCGCCAGATCGCACGCCCGCCACAGGTACCAGCTCGCCACCGAGCGCCACGGCGCCCATTTGCGGCCACGGCGCTCCATCACCTCTGGCTGCGCCAACAGGTCCGGCGTCACCTTGTCGGCAGGCTTCAGCCCCTGAAAGGTCAAAGCAAACCCTTTGCGTACGCCATAGTCCGACACTGGCAGCACGTCGGGCCGTCCCAACCGGAACATCAGGAACATCTCTACCGTCCAGCGGCCAACGCCACGAACCTGGGTCAGGTGCTCGATGATCTCCTCATCACCCATCCTCTTGATCTGCGCCAGCGAAGGCACCGTGCCGTCCACCGTTTTTGCCGCAAGGTCCCGAATGGCAAGTGCCTTGTTGTGCGACAGGCCCGCCGCCCGCAGCTGCTCGTTCGGGCAGTCCAGCACGTGTTGCGCCGAAGGGTGCTTGCCCGGACCGGCAATCAGCTCAAAGCTGGCCAGCAGCTTGGCATGGATGGCCGCCGCTGCCTTCCCATGCAACTGCTGGTACAGAATGGCCCGCAACAACGCCTCAAACGGCGACTGCTGCGCCGGCAACCTCAACGTAAATGGCCCCGCTCGCTCCATCAGCTTCGCCAGCTTCGGGTCAGCCGCCGCAAGCGAGCGCACCGCCTCGGCCGTGTCGTACGGCGGCTTATGGGTTCGGGCCATCCAGTCTCCCGTCGCAGTTATAACAGAGTTATAATCTTTGAATGCAGCTGAAGGTTCGCAAAATTGGTAACGGATATGGCGTGCTGCTTCCCAAGCACCTCCTGGACGACATGGCGGTCGCCGAAGGATCTCTCCTTGAGGTAGAAAAGCAGGGAAATGTGTACCAGATGCGCCCGCTCGATGAGGAGTTCACTCGACAAGTGGAAGCGTTCCTACGGACCGAGCCGCTACACAGAAACAGCTACCGTGAACTCGCGAAGTAACCATGGAGACTAACCTGCCGCGCGTTCAATTCGTACTAGCGTCCGTGTTGCGAAATGTCCATGATCGCCTGATTGAATCGTATGGCGGCGTCCCGGGACTTCGCGACGAGAACGCTTTTCTCTCAGCGATAGCTCGTCCCGAAAACCTGGCCGCGTATGAGGAATCGGTGGATGTTCCCGCGCTAGCGGCATCCTTGCCCTGGGCAATCCTCCGGAATCATCCATTCACAGATGGAAACAAAAGAACTGCCCTTGCCGCACTGGCCATTTTTCTAGAAAGAAATGAATGGCGGCTAGCCTGCACAGAGGCGGAAGAGACCGCCATGGTGCTCCGGGCGGCGTCCAGCGCCATCAATGAGACCGAGTGGACAGCCTGGGTCAGGCAGGTCGCGCAATCGCAGCAGTAGCTGATTCTCCGAACGGAGAACCTGCTTTTGCGCCCGGCCAACAAGCCGCCCTCAGTCCCAACCCGCCAGAACGCTCACTCCTGCCCCTCACCCCGCTCCAGCGCTCCTGTCGCCCACAAAGCCCAGGCCACCAGCACAGGCTGCCCGAACAACCGCGCAAACCGCTTC